>JAAEPA010000572.1 GCA_024222475.1 Gammaproteobacteria bacterium
TCGCATCCCAACACACAGCAAAGATAACTGATCCCACCGTACGGCATTTTTCTTAGAAGGCGAATGCGTTGAGATCGGGGATACCGAAGACCTGTTCAACGGCCGAGTCAAGGATAAATGCACCCGGGACTACATAGAAGGGCGGTTCGGGTAAGGAATGCTACCAGGGACGAACTTGACAGAATACCGGGTTCGCCTTGCCTTTGAGCCATCGCCGTCTGTCATACGCCTGTAATAATAATCTGTTTTAATGGCTCCTAGAGCAATAAAGACCGGCGTACATATTGCCTGCTATAATTTACTCAAAATTCCTATAGCCCTTTCGTCGAAAGGGCGCGCCAATAGATCTCGCAAAGCCGTCAGCCAGTGAATCCCTATCTTCCAGTATTTCTTGACTTTTTTGTTTAACCGGGTGACAAACTCAACGCCACCGAGTCGGTTGGATTGGGCGGACGGTTGCGGGTCAGTCGTCCCTGGCTGTTGCGTTGGGTTGTCCCGGTGGCTCGGACCATCATCGTCCGGGGTTTGCTGATGATCTACAATCTGTTGTTTTAGATAAAGCTCCAACAATGCGGTAATCATCATGGTATAAAATTGAATCGTCACCCCTTGCTCATCGTGTCGAATGAGATGAATGCCATTCATGGTACGCTTGAGAAATCTAAACAACAATTCAATTTGCCAGCGGTAAGCATACGGCAAGATATATCCCCTAGATACTGCAAGTGATCACACTCACAATGATTTTTACAATGGCTGCCTTTTTAAGCTTTACAGTACAGAGTAGATTCTATAGTATTTCACATTAAACTATTAATTTAATGTGTGTAAATGTGTGTATGAATAGCTTTTATGCCTTGGGGTGGTATAGCAACATACGATGATTTCGGAATCTTTCCCCTCCCCAGTGTATCAAACGGACTCAACAGTAGAGATCGATCTGCTGATCCCAACACGCCAGTTAATACACCCCGGCGACGGGATGCCGAGTGCAATCGTTCAAAAAAAACCCTCGGAGGAGTTGTGTAATGAGTATCGAAATTGGTGGTAAGGCCCTGGAGACCGATGAACAACGTTATCTAGAGAGCATCAGCGAATGGGAGCCGACTGTCGCAGAAACCATAGCCAAACTGGATGCCATCGAATTGACCGATGAGCACTGGACCATCATCAATATACTGCGAGACTACTACGATGAATACCAGGTTGCCCCGGCGGTCCAGGTGTTGAACCGGAACATCGGCAAAAAACTTGGGCGAGACAAGGGAAACAGCAAGTTTGTCTATGACCTTTTCCCCGAAGGCCCCGCCGTGCAGGCCTGCCAGTACGCGGGATTGCCGAAACCTACCGGTTGCGTCTAGACATTCGGGTGCAGGCTGTCTGCTGTCTGACAACAAAAAAAGACCGCGTCACTTCACTGCTGATTTATTTTACACCCTGTTACTAATATCTTGGTCCTTGCATCCACACCTCAAGGGAGGTTAGATCTAGGCCGGGTAAGGAGGATAAACGTGAGTAGCGAACAACAAGCCGGTAAAGAAATGAAAATGATGAAGCTCAACACCCCGCTACTGGATCAGCTCGAAGAGGGTGAATGGCCGAGTTTTGTCAGTGATTTGAAAGCACTGGCGAAGGAAAAACCCCAGGTGACCCAGTTGCTGAATCAGCTCGAAGAATCTTATGAAACCCGCTGGAATTACTGGACCGGGACGGTGTTGAATGTCTCCGGTTACGGCGGCGGGGTGATTGCCCGTCTTTCCGATCTGGCGGAGAAATATCCGGACCTCGCCCAGTTTCACACCATCCGCCTAATAGCGCCCCCTGGATTCGTGTATTCCACGGATGCCTTGCGTAATGTGGCCGATATCGCCGAAAAACATGGCGCAGGAATCCTGCAACTGCATGGGATGACCGGCGATATCCTGGCCCTGGGCTTCGACGACAAAGCTACCTTTGCCGCGGCCGAGGAATTCATGGAGAACGGCTGGGATCTGGGTGGATCGGGCGCGGCCATGCGTAGCCTGCAATGCTGCGTAGGCCAGGCGCGCTGTGAGATGGCCTGTTTCGATACCATGAAGACCACCAAGTTTCTCACCGATACCTTCATCTCTCTGCTGCACCGCCCGGAGTTCATGTACAAGTTCAAGTTCAAGGTCTCCGGCTGCGCCAACGACTGTGCCAATGCCACGCACCGCTCGGACATGCCCATCATCGGTACCTGGCGCGGAGCCATGCAAATCGATCAGGCGAAGGTCGCCGAGTTCATCGATGAGAAAGGTATCGAGACGGTGATTAACAATGTGATCACTCGCTGCCCCACCCGCTGCATCTCGCTCAAGGGCAAGGAGCTAGTGGTGGATGATGAAGACTGCGTACGCTGCATGCATTGCATCAACGTGATGCACAAGGCGCTCAAACCCGGCAAGGACCGTGGTGTTTCCTTGCTGCTGGGCGGTAAACGCTCGCTGAAGATCGGCGATATCATGAGCTGGATGCTGGTGCCCTTCATGAAACTGGAGACCGAGGAGGATTACGAGAACTTCGTCGAACTCATCGAGCGCATCTGGGACTTCTGGAACGACAATGCCATGGATCACGAGCGCATCGGCGAGTTCGTCGCGCGTATCGGACTGAGTACGTTTCTGGAAGGGGTCGGATTGGAGCCGGATCCCAGGATGGTGGCCAGGCCCCGCACCTCACCGTATATCAGGTTCGAGGAACTGGCGCCTAGCCGGCTCGATGGCGAGCCCAACCAGGATCCCAAGATCTGGACCCGGGAGCCTGAAACCACCGAGGCGGCGAATTGAGAAGCTGCTCTTAAGTTCCGTATCAAAATCAAGAATCAGCAATTGGGAAGAGACTAATGCGCGCAACAAAGATGGCACCTAGAGATCAGGGCGCTCCTGATTATACTCAGTATCTGCATCCCATGATGGCGAAGAATTACGGTAAGTGGGATACCCATGACCGGCTACGTCCCGGTGTGCTCTGTCATACCGCCGAAAATGGAGACAAGCTCTATACCGTAAGGGCGGGTTCCACCCGTACCATGAGCCCGGCCAAGATCCGTCAGATATGCAACGTGGCCGACCGGTTCTGTAGGGGATATTTGCGCTTTACGACCAGGGCCAATATCGAGTTCCTGCTTGATAATGAGGACGATCTCGACCCCCTGATCGACGCGGTAGAGAATGAACTGGGCCTGCCGGTAGGCGGTACCGGGCCTTCGGTTTCAAATATCGCGCATACCCAGGGTTGGCTGCACTGCAATCTGCCCAGCACTGATGCCTCCGGTGCGGTCAAGGCCTTGATGGACGATCTCATCGATGAATTCAAGCGCGAGGAGTTTCCGAACCGGGTTCATCTTTCCACTTCATGTTGCCAGATCAACTGCGGCAGCCATGCGGACATCTCCGTTATCGTCCAGCACCACCACGCACCGCGCATCAACCATGACGCCATGCAGATCTGTGAATTACCCAAGGTCGTAGCCATCTGTCCCGTAGCTGCAATTCGGCCCATGGTGTTAGAGAGCGGCAAGCTGTCGGTGGATGTCGTTGACGAAAAGTGCATGTACTGCGGGGCCTGTCATGGCCAGTGCCCAAGCATGGAAATCCGTGACGCCGATACCGATACCCTATCCATCTGGGTGGGTGGCAAGGCCTCAAGCACCCGCGATGGCCCAGCGCTGATGAAGCTGGCGGTATGGGGGCTGCCAAATAATCCGCCACGCTGGCCGGAGGTTTCCATCGCCGTACGGAAGATCCTGCAGGCCTATAAGGAAGGCGGCAAACCCTGGGAGCGGGTAGGCGAATGGATCGAGCGTATCGGCTGGCAGCGTTTCTTCGAAAAAACAGGGTTCGAGTTTACCAAGTACCACATTGAGGACGGTCCTGATGCACTATCGACCTTCAATCGCTCCTCACACGTTCGGATTTGAGCGCCTAAAAGAATACTAAGAGGAAGAACACACCTTATGGAACCTAGCATATTCAGCCAGGGATTGTCCCGTGATCAGGTAGAAGCAGACCTCAATCCTTTCCATGCCGACGAGATCGTAGTGCGTAATGGCCGCAGCTGGAAATGTCCAGTCTATGTGCAGCGCATGCCACCCTGTCGTCATGAATGCCCGAGCAGTGAGGATATCCGGGGTTATCTCACCACTATCGCGCAGGCGGATCTGTTCGGCAAATCCGTTGAACAGACCTTCGACGAGGCCTGGCACACCATTACCGATAAAAATCCTCTGCCAGCGGTGCACGGACGTATCTGCCCGCATCCCTGCGAGGACGGCTGCAACCGGCGCTACAAAGCGGACGGCGCCGTTTCGATCAACAATATGGAGCGCTTCATCGGCGATCATGGTCTGAAGCGCAAGCTGAAGTTGGTAAAACTCACCGATGAGATCAAGCCGCAGAAAATCGCGGTGATCGGGTCCGGGCCTGGGGGCCTTTCCGCCGCTTATCAGATGGCGCGCAGGGGATATCAGGTGACCCTGTTCGAGGCCTTCGACAAACCCGGCGGCATGCTGCGCTACGGCATTCCACCTTACCGGCTGCCCCATGAAGTCCTGGATGGCGAGATCCAGAATATACTCGACCTGGGTGTTACCCTGAAATGCAATACCAAGATCGGTGTTGATATCCCCTACGAGGATATACGCCGTGACTTTGATGTGCTCTACATCGCTGTAGGAGCCCACAAAGGCACCGATCTGGGCTTCTCTGGCGAAGATTCCGCCAATGTATTCACCGCGGCCAGCTTTCTCAACCGGGCCAATACCGGCGCCAAAGTGGAGATTGGCAACCGGGTCGTGGTTATTGGCGGTGGTGACAGCGCGGTGGATGCCGCACGGGTCTCCCTGCGCCTGCAGAACTTGATGCATGAGGAGAAAGAACTGCCCGAGAATCTGGAGGTCGATCAGCAGGCGCTGGACGATGCGGTGCAGGCTGAGCTTGGTACCGAGGATTCCATGCACGACCAGCTCATGGTAGATGCCGCGCGGGTCTCCAAGCGAGTCTCCAAGTATTCCGAGGTAACCATAATCTACCGGCGTACGCGAGCGGAGATGCCGGCTATTTCGGAAGACGTGGACTCAGCAGCGGAGGAAGGTATTCAGATCGAATACCTTACCGCCCCCATAGGATTCGTGACCGATGGCGGTCGTGCTACGGCTATCGAGTGCATCCGCATGGAACTGGGCGAGCCCGACAGTTCCGGGCGCCGGCGCCCGGTGCCCATCGAGGGTTCCGAGTTCACCCTGCCGGTGGATACCGTGATGGTGGGTATCGGACAGACTCCCGAGCTTGGCGGTGGTCTCGCAGAGCTGGCCAATAAATGGGGCTGGGTAGACGCCAACACTGTACAGGCCACTGCCGAGCCCGGCATTTATGCCGGCGGCGATGTGTTGGGTCTGGGGATCTCCACCCAGGCCGTGGGTCAGGGCCGCGTCGCGGCACGCGCCATGGATGCCTATCTTCAGGACAAACAGTACAAACGCCCCCACACGGGACCGAGAGTGAAGCGTGCTGATTTGCGTCTGGATTACTACCCCCCCGCAGCGCCTAACGAAGAGAAGGAAATCGATGTCGAAGCCGCCATCGCCAGCTTTAACGAGATCAAGGAAACACTCACCACAGAGCAGGCCTTGGCAGAAGCCGGCCGCTGTATGAGTTGTGGTCTGTGCAATACCTGTGATCAGTGCCGATTATACTGCCCTCAGGAGGCGATTATCCGCAGCAGAACACGCCCGAAAGGTCATGTGATGTTCACTGACTATACCCGTTGCACCGGTTGTCACATATGCCACGAAGCCTGTCCAACGGGTTATATTCAGATGGGCATGGGATTTTAAACCGGTTTTCTCAGTGTGCTATGCAAAGCACGGCGCACTGAGAAACTCAACAGCTGACACCCCATTCAGAAAAGGTTTATTTTGGTATATCGAGACACCGTAGTATAATTTTCGCCTTACTGGCTACAGGGTGGGCGGTATTCACTTTATCCGCCCGAATTTATCTGTGCCCATGGCGACGAGAATCCAAATCGACAGTGAACCCAAAACGGCAGCGTCCACCTCTTGGTTCAAGACCTCTGATCCTCGATTGCGCCGATATATCGACTGTCTGATACGCTGTAAAACCATTGCTCTCCCCCTCGGACTCGCCTTTGCTCTGATCTTGGTCGGACTGACGCTCCTACTTCTCCCCCCGCAAAATGAGACACCCACTCCTCCACTGATCGCCGCGGCGCCCATCGCATTGGGAGCGATATTGATATTGCTGGCCTTGTGGGTAGGTTGGCGAGATTATCTGCGGCCCATGGTAAATCTCAACGACTGGCTACTGCGTATCAGAGCGGGTGACCTTGTAGCACGCATCCAGGTGCCCGATAGAGGCGAGTTCAGCGAGACCTTCCTTCACCTCAACGCCTTGGGAGAGATGCTGCAATCCCTCTCCAGAGATACTGAGCAGCAGCTGCTGCTGCATACGCAACACGTCGCGCATAAGACACGAGCACTGAGCATCCTCTATGACGTAGCGGCAAGTATCAATGTTTCACGCGACCTCAACGACCTACTGACCCGCTTTCTCAACACCCTCACCGAGGTGGTAGGGGCAAATGCCGCCGCGGTGCATCTGTTCGATGAGAAAGGTATAATGAAATTGGTAGCGAGTACCGGACTGCCACCGGAGATGATTAAAAAAGAGCGGTTATTGCCGACGGATAGTCGTCTTTGTAGCGAAAAACTGGAAGATCAGGACATTCACTCTATAGATAACTTGCAGCCATGCTGGAAAGAGGTCGGAAAAGATTTCTTTCACGGTCAAAACCTATCCACACTGGTCGTACCCTTGCAGTATCGTGGTTACACCCTTGGGATATATAACTTGTATGTCGACCGAAAAGCATTTCAAGATCGCGAGGACATGCTGGACCTGTTCACCAGCATCGGCCGTCACTTGGGGATGGCCATCGACAAGGCGCGTCTGGATGAAGAAACCAACCGCTTTTCCATCATCGAAGAGCGCACCCGAATCGCTCATGAGTTGCATGATTCTCTCGCCCAAACCCTGGCCAGCATACGCTTTCAAGTCCGGGTCCTAGATGAAACCCTGCATCAGGAAGACGAGGCCGCGGCATGGCAAGAACTCGAGAGGATCGAGAACAGCGTCGATGAGGCGCATACAGAAGTACGTGAACTGATCGCCCATTTCAGGGCGCCCTTGAATAAGCACGGCCTGATCCCCTCTATCGAGCAAGCGGTGGAGCGATTTCGTGCCGCTTGTAATGATACCCATATCTTTCTGCAAAAGCAGTGGCCGGATAGAATTCTGCCTGCCGAACACGAGATTCAGATATTGCGCATCGTGCAAGAAGCATTGGTAAACGTACGCAAACATGCCCAGGCTGACACCGTCAGGGTATTGATGCAGGGAGATGAAAACGATCAATATCGTATCCTGATTGAAGACGACGGCGTTGGACTCAGCGACAATGTCTCCCCATCGATCCCCGGAGAACATGTCGGAATCAGTATAATGAAAGACAGGGCCAGCCGTATTGGTGGTACAGTACGCATTGAAAGCGAGCCTGGGGAAGGTGTTCAGGTCATGCTCACTTTTAAATATCCCGCCTCAGGGATCACAGGTTAAAATAATGAGAGAAATCACATGCCGATGAATCTTAGAGTTCTGGTCATTGATGATCACACCTTGTTTCGTGAAGGTTTGCAAGGTCTGCTGGCACGCCACGGCATCGAGGTTATCGCCTCTCTGGGAGATGGTCAGAAAGGAATGCGTTTAGCACATGAATTGCACCCCGATGTCCTGCTGCTGGATATGCGTATGCCGGTAATGGATGGACTATCCATACTGCGCCAGCTCCAACAGGATAAATTTGAACCCCCCGTGGTGATGCTGACCACCAGCAGTGATGAGCGTGACCTGGTAGAGGCCCTGCGCAATGGGGCTCGCGGGTATCTGCTTAAGGACATGGAACCCGATGACTTGGTGGTCGCACTGCGGGAAATCGTGGCCGGCAAGACCGTGGTAGCCCCTAATCTGACCCAGGTACTCGCCCGAGTCGTCCAGGGTGATGTCCCCCCGGAACCCAAATCCAGCCCTATAGACGATCTCACCCCAAGGGAGTCGGAGATTCTTGGGCGGCTTGCTGAAGGCCAAAGGAACAAGGTGATCGCCGGCAATCTCGGCATCTCTGACGGGACGGTAAAACTGCACGTCAAGGCCATTCTGCGGAAGCTTAGCATTCATTCCCGGGTAGAAGCCGCCGTTATCGCGGTAGAACACGGCATGAGAGCACGTAAAAATAATACCTAGACCCTGCAAGACCTAGATAATAGCTAATCAGAAGTTTAACCATGCAAAAACTAGTAGACCTGCTTGTTGACCGGCTTAAATCAGTACAAGAAATTATGCCGTGGGACATGGAGGAGATAATGAAGAAAAATCCGGATGTTCTGGTACTGGATGTGCGAGAGCGGGATGAATTCGATACCATGCATGTCACGGACAGCCTCAATGTGCCTCGCGGAATCGTGGAATCCGCCTGTGAATGGGGCTATGAAGAGACCGAGCCCGAGCTGGTGCAGGCGCGGGAGCGCGAGGTGATTATCGTCTGTCGATCAGGCTACCGCAGTGTTCTGACTGCGTTTAATTTACAGTTACTCGGATTCAAGAAGGTCTACTCCCTGAGTACGGGGCTACGAGGGTATAACGACTATGAACTGCCTTTCGTGGATATAGAGGAGCAGCCTGTTGATATCCAGATCGCCGATGCCTTTTTCGTGAACAAAATTTTATCGTACCAATTGGCGCCTAAAAACAAATAACCAAATGAACATCGCTGAACAATCAGACACCTTAATCATGGCGTTATTTTGCGATTTTGAGAATATCGCGCTAGGTGCACGGGACGCCAATTACACCAAATTCGATATCAACAAGGTTTTGGAACGCCTGCTGCTCAAAGGCACCATCATCGTGAAAAAAGCGTACTGTAACTGGGACCGGTTCAAGGAATTCAAGGCCCCCATGCATGAGGCATCATTCGAATTGATTGAGATCCCTCATGTACGCCAGTCCGGGAAAAATTCCGCAGATATTCGCATGGTCGTCGACGCCTTGGATCTGTGCTACACCAAGTCCCATGTAACGACCTTTATCATTATCAGTGGCGATTCGGACTTCTCCCCCCTGGTCAGCAAGCTAAGAGAAAACAATAAGACCGTTATCGGTGTAGGGGTAAAGAACTCCACATCAGATTTGCTGATTGCCAACTGCGATGAATTCATCTATTACGATGACTTGGTGCGGGAGAAAAAAGATAAAAAACCCATTAAAAAGAAATCGAAGACCGTCGCTGAGACACGCAATGGCGCCAAAACCAACCTCAAGGATGAAGACGACAGGCGCCATCAAGCCCTGGACCTTATACTCGAAACTACAGAAGCATTGTTTGCTGAGCGCGGTGCGGATGAAAAAATCTGGGGCTCCATGGTAAAACAGGCGTTGAAACGACGCATGCCAGGCTTCAATGAATCCTATTACGGATTTCGCTCCTTCGGCAAACTCTTGGAAGAGGCCGAAGCCAGGAAATTGATGGAACTCGAACGCGATGAGAAGTCTGGGGGCTATATCATTAAGAGTTTTGTACAGGATTGACGACACATGTAGAATAATGAATGTAAACGACGCACCTCCCTATGTGGCGCCGAATGATCGATTCTATTCAAGGCGTCACAACGGGCACATAACCGAGCTTGTGTATCTGTTATCGCAACGCCGAATGCGAGCGATAAGGCAAGTCTGATAGGAAAGTGTGTCGGTAACATTCCTTAGCCCGGATAATTCATAAATTACACACGCCCTCGCTTGATCCTTATTTCCACAAGTAATTTTGCTCAGTCGACCGTAATCGTGGATATGCCGCTCCTTCGCACAAATCCGCCGAGAGCGGATTTGAACAGCTTTGCTGGCCCGGAGGGCGCAAGACAGGATGCCTGGAGTAAAATCCCTTGTGGAAACAAATCTCTACGCAATCATCGTGCAAATTCATGAAATATCCGGGTTAGGGCCTACTTTCCATAAATAATGGGGAAACAAAATGATATTTAGAACGAATTTTGAGCCGATAAGGTTCATCATAATACTCGTGCTTGGCCTGCTAGCACCACTATCGGCCTACGCCACCAATGGCTATTTCAGCCACGGTTTCGGCACCAAAAGCAAAGGCCTCGCGGGCGTGGCAGCAGCCCTGCCCCAGGATGCCATGGCGGCGGCCACCAATCCGGCGGGCATGGTCCAGGTAGGCAAACGCTGGGACCTGGGATTGGCCTTTTTCAATCCCAATCGCGGTTATACCGCCAATGATGACGCCGCGGGGCCCCCATTCGCCTCTATTCCTCCCGGGACCTTCGATAGCGCCAATGACATTTTTTTCATCCCCCACTTAGGCATCAACTGGATGCTCGATGAGAACAGCGCCATTGGCCTCACCATTGGCGGGAACGGGGGCATGAACTCGGAATACCAGACGGCAACCTTTACCAACTTCACCCCGCCAGGCGCCCCGCCTCAGTTTGTTGCCAGCCAACCCACCGGTATCGATCTTACCCAGCTGTTTATGGGCCTCACCTATGCCAGGACATTGTGGGAACGGCATTCCTTCGGCATCACACCCCTGGTTGCCGTACAACGTCTAAAGGTACAAGGGCTCCAGCCTTTCAAGGGGGCCTCCGTGACACCTGACAAAGTCACTAACAATGGTAATGACTATTCCTTCGGCGGTGGCGTGCGAGTGGGCTATCTGGGAGAATTAAACGATTGGCTGACCCTGGGGGCCTCCATACAGAGCAAGCTCTACATGAGCAAATTCGATGACTATAAGGGGCTGTTAGCCGAGGGCGGAGACTTCGATATCCCACCAGTCTACAATCTGGGGTTCGCCGCCAAGGTTTATCCCAAACTGACCTTGGCCTTTGAGGTACAGGGCATACTGTATGAAGAAGTCAAATCGATATCCAACAAGAACGATTTCCCGGTAACCCCCGGTAGTTTGGGAGGAGACGACGGACTGGGCTTTGGCTGGGAAGACATGACCATCTTCAAGCTGGGACTACAGTGGAATGTCAAACCCGACTGGACCCTGCGCATGGGCTATAGCACCGCCAATCAGGTGATCCCAAACAGCCAGGCCCTGTTCAATATCCTTGCACCGGCCACGGTAACGGATCACATCTCTTTCGGTCTCACCAAACGCTTTGGCAAGCACAACGAACTCAATCTGGCCTTCACCCACGCCTTCAATGAAAAGGTCTCAGGCACCAATCCCAACACCGGCGCCCAGACCGGCTTTCTGGAGATGGACCAGAACGAGCTGGAGATCAGTTGGAGCAGGATATTTTAAGGGGGCAGCCCCCTAAGCCCAGATAATTTATGAATTATCCGGGCTAATTTTTTTTAACCGTTCAAAGGCGTTGTCATTCCGGCATGGATTGCCGGAATCCAGATGTCATGGAGGACAATCTTAACCGTTCGCCAGTCATATGGCTGCCTCTCCCTGGCACTGGACCCCGGCTTCCATGCCGGGATGACGGTGTTTCCGTACATGCCGTGAACGGTTACATTTTTAGATATTTCGTAAATTCCCTCGCCGTAAGCGGCGGAGCATACAGATAACCTTGCGCCTGCTTACAACCCTGTTCCTGCAACACCTCCCGTTGGTCTGATCTCTCGACCCCTTGCGCAACGACATTGAGGTGCAATCTATTAGCAGTATCGATAATTTTAGCAACAGTAGCGGTATCGTCTGGTCTTCTGGACACACGTCGTATGTAGCGGCGATCTATTTTCACCGTGTGAAAATGAACCTGCCGCAGATGAGTCAACGATGAATATCCCCTCTTGCCGACATTGTCCATGGCAAGCGAAACACCGAGAGCATTCACTTTATTCAAGGTGTCTAAGGCCTGCTCTGTCAGACCCAATAGAACGCCTTCGGCAAACTCTAACTCCAAAACCGGAGGGTTCAGCTCAGTTTCCATAAAAACCTGTTCTAGAATTTTCGGCAAATCTCCTTGGAGGAACTGACGCTGAGAGATATTGACGGCGATGCGTAGCGGGGCCCATCCGGCATCCTGCCATGCTTGAGCCTGGGCACAGGCCTTGCGCAAGACCCAGCGGTCGAGTTCCAGAACTAGACCCGATCCTTCGGCAACAGATAAGAATCGACCCGGCATTATCAATCCGAGATGCTCGTGTCGCCATCGCACCAAAGCCTCCGCACCGACCACCCGACCCGTAGATAGATCCATCTGTGGCTGGTAGTAGAGCTCTAACTCTTCGTTGTGAATTGCCCGACGCAGACTCGTTTCCTGGATCTGTCGCTGCGCGAGTGCAACGCTAGGTTGTTTGTTAAAAAACTGAAAGTTATTCCTGCCCTTATGCTTGGCACGATAAAGGGCGCTATCCGCATTTTTAAGAAGCTTCTCCGCGGTACTTGCATCATCGGGAAACAGGCTGATACCTACACTGCCGGTGATGTATGCTAGATGGCCTTCCAGATCAAAAGGTGCACCCAGCGCACTGAGTGCCTTCTCAGCAACCGTAACCGCATCCCTGCCCCCCGTCAGACCTTCCAGCAGAATCATAAACTCATCTCCGCTCTGGCGGGCAACGGTATCCTCCTCCCGAACCGACCCCAGTAGGCGCACAGAGAGCAGTTGTAAAAGTCGATCCCCGGCGGCATGGCCCATGCTGTCATTGACATACTTGAAACGATCGAGGTCGAAAAACAATACCGCTACCCTGCCACCCTCACGACGGCAACGCTCCAATGCATGCTCCAGACGGACGGAGAACAGTAAGCGATTGGGTAGATCCGTCAATGGATCGTGATGGGCAAGATGCTCCAGCCGCTTCTGGGCATCCTTCAGTTCAGTGATATCGGTGAACACACAGACGTAGTGACTTATCTGGTCATGGTCATTCTTGACCTGGCTGATACTCGTCCATTGTGGGTAGGACTCGCCATTTTTTCGGCGGTTCCATATTTCGCCCTGCCAACACCCCTTGTCTCTGAGAGAATCCAGGATATCCGTATAATCCGGCGGTTCGGATTCCATGCCGGAATGCAAGACCAGAGGTCTTTTTCCCAGAACCTCGGTGGCGGGGTAACCCGTGATCTCGGTAAATGCTCTGTTGACGGCGAGAATCTGATTTTCAACGTCGCTGATGATTACCCCTTCGGAGGTGTTCTCGAACACGGCCGCATCCAATTTCAGTTTCTCCTCGGTCTTCTTGCGACGGCTGATTTCCTCATGGGTACCCACGGCCCTAAGAGGAATCCCTTCACTATCCCGCTCCACGACTTCCCCTCGGGCGTACACCCAAATCCAGTCACCTGCTTTGGTCTTCAACCGATGTTCTGATTCATAGAAGCGCCCGCCATCTTCGATGCAGCTGTGCAGCATTTGCAACACCGCCTTATAGTCATCCGGGTGTATTCTGCTCTTCCAAGTGTGGATATGGGGCTCGATCTCAGCGGAGTTAAAACCAAGTATGCTATACCAGCGAGGGCTGTAGTAGGTCTCACCCGTTTGGATATTCCAATCCCACAACCCGACTCGGGCCCCTTGGAGGGCGAGTCTCAGCCGCTCTTCGCTCCTGCGCAGGCGATCGTTTGCAAGCGACAGCGCCAAGGTACGCTTGACGACCCGCCTCTCCAACCGATCGTTCAGTCTTTCAACCCGCGCTCGTTGCGCATCGAGACTATGAACCAACTGTTCGTTTCTGAATTGTAACCTCAGACTCTGCAACAAGGTATTGTGCATACGATGAGCATTGAGAGAAATAAACCCCATGAACAAAAACAGGCCCAGAGCAACAGTAATTTCTTCTTTTCCGCCGATGCTCAACAAGGCCAATGCGGGGGGTAACAAGGTCGGCAGTATAAAGGCAAAAAAGGCGGCCTTGATCACCGAAAGTGACGCTATTGAACCCGCGGACAAACCGCAGAGCCAAAGGCTCACAAATCCCAGGTAGAACAGCGACCCTTCCGGCACCACTAGTAATATAGTAGATCCCCAGGTGACCCCTGAAATCCCAGCCCCAAAGATAAACCATCGCAACCAATAATCTGTGCGTGCGGGCGAAACCGCTCTATTGCAGTAACCGTGCTGCAAGGCCAAACGAATTGAAGTCTGTAACAGAAAGAGGGCGAACCAAGCGAGCAGAAGAGGCAACGGAGTCACCGTCCATAATACGGCGACGAGTACCAAGGCAGTTGCGATTGTGGCGCGAATCGCAACATGCAGCTGATCATAAAGCACATCGATTTGTTTGGCACGAAGCTGTTGATCGGAAATTGGGGAACAATCCACAGCCTTGTCCGTATCCGGTTTATTAATGTTATCAGCCATATTTACTATTCAAAGGAACCGGTTATCCTGCTTTATGCGCATGACGGATGAGTATAGATCAAAATCAAATGAATTCACCCTCTACAAAACCATGGATACTGGTGCATAATATATGACTGTCAATATCCTATCCCTCCCTAGATAAGGAGTCCTGATGAAGACCCTAGTAAATATTGCATTAGCGACCTTAGTCATCATAGCTGCCAATGTCGAGGCCAACCCTTACGCCTATCGAGGTGACAGCTACACCCCGCCACGGCCGAATTACCAAGACATCGGACCCGCCAAACTCCTAGCAACCGGCATCAAGCGCATGCGGGATTTTCTTGCCCAGAGCGACACCGTTGATCCGACTGAGCTTTATAGTTTTCTCGAAACGCAGATCACCCCTTATTTCGATTTTGAGCGAATGGCCGCATGGGTCGCGAAACCTCACTATCAGCACATGACCGAGAATCAAAAAACCGACTTTCGTGATCGCCTGCAAGAGGTTTTTTTAAGGACCCTGGCCAACCAGATCGGCATGTTCAGCAAGCCACAACCACGTATCGACTTTTTGCGTCCAAGACGCAGTGGTCCCAATGAAATGGTGGTTAGTGCCAGGGTCTTGCCGAATAAGGGTTATCCGGTGCGACTAACCTTTCGCTTCTGGAAAGGCCCGCAGGGGTGGAAAGTAATCGATGCCTCTGCTAACGGCACCAGTGCGGTGCGTTACTACCGCCAGCAGTTCATCGAACGAGCCCGACGTTCCGGGCACCGCCCCTTCAGGAGATGAAACGATAAAGGAAATTTTTCGAAATGACCACGGATGGTCTTAGCCCGGATATTTCATGAATTTGCACGATGATCGCGTAGAGAACCGTTTTCACAAGGAATTTTTCGAAGGAACGGCGTATCCACGATTAGGGTCGACTGAGCAACAATCTTGTGGAAACAAGGATCAAGCGAGGGCGTGTGCAATTTATGGGATATCCGGGTTAGGACCGATAGATCCTTCCGTAGTTCATAACGATTAAGAATGCTACTGATTCAGCGGCAACAACCGCAGCTTGTGTAGAATGACGGCCCGTCGGCCAGGGGTCTCGGTATCACTCAGCAGCTGTCGATAGATTCTTCGTGCATCTTCGACCAACCCCGCCTCACTGAGAACCTCAGCAGCATGGAATCGGGTGTATAAACCCCAGGCATCAGTAATTCGCTGGTCAGAAATACCTGCTGATTGCAGATATAAGCGGGCCGCTGCCGCAGGCCTTTTCAATAAACGATAGGCCTCGGCCTGCCAATACCAGACCTGGCGCCTCTGCTGGTGGTCCGTCAGCAGAGGCAACAGCTTATCGTACAATTCGATACTGTTCTGATACTCCCCGACACGCTGTAAATCGAGCAATCCACGGATCAGGCTCTCCGCCTGCCCATGCTCCAGTGTTACCGGTCTGCTCAGCAATTCCTTCAGCCTTTTAAGAGCCACTCCATTTCGACCACTCAGTATGGCGACTCTACTGAGTAGTAGCTGCCAACTCACTGTATCGTAGCCTTCCGGGACTTGCTTTACCCCCATCACCAGTTTCGCGGCCAGATCAATATTGTCCCTCTCTAGATGATAGTCGGCCAAGCTCGCCCTCACTGAGGAAGGAATTCTATCTAGGCCTTCAAAACGCTTACTTTGAGTGTAAAGCGCATCGATTATCGCCGCGCCGAATTCCTGATTCCGCAATGAACCCGCTAACCGCCGATGGGCAAGCTCCTGGTATCGAGGAGAAGAACCTTGCAGGGCCAACACGCCGTAGATCGATCTTGCCTTGACCGGATCATGCTCATCATAGCTAAGGGCTGCCTCAAGCCATGATGAGTCATCTTCAGCGGCTAATTGCAGCTTTTCTCCAAGCACCCGCCCAGCGCCAAGATAAGCATCCCAAAGCTCGTCAGCATCGGCTGCAAAAAGGGGATCGTGCCGTGAGAAAGACCAATCTATCGACCAAGCCTGTTCCAAAGAGGCAACATGTTTCAGCCAATGCCCAGCTTGCAAAGCCGCCCAGCCCGCGATAACCCAGAACCGCCGCCGATCTGGGTCACTGAGTCCTTCTCGCTGAGCCAGCACTTGTGCATGACTCCATATGCCGGAAAGATTTCCCTGCTTGGAGTGAAGTTGAGAGAGTAGCCGCAGGGCCTCCACCTCCGGACCTTTTTCACTGGTAAGGATCGATTCCACGCCTTCCGATTGGCCAGCTGCGAGGAGGGTCCGCGCCTGCAGTATGTGGTATGCGCGGCCCACCTTACCGTAGTGCTGTTTATACTCGAGCAAGGCCGTAGCGGCATCCCCTAGTAGGCGATCGCTCAAATAACTCTTGATAATCAACTGTTGCCAGCGAGCGTACCAGGGCTTGGCGAGTTGCGGCGCCGTGGTCCAGACCAGTCGTCGGAGCACTCGTCTGGCCGCCAAGGCTTGATTAAGACCCAATAGTGCCTTGGCCTTCAAGGTATTTACCCCGAGCATGAACCCCTCGGGCAGCCTAGAGGGATAATGAGATATACTGGCAAGCAGGGTCTCCCAACGCCGGCCATATTCCAGCACAGCCAACCTGGCACCCTCTAAACGAACCCACTCCCGCGAACCCAGCGACAGATCGCCCTGTTCCTCATCTATCAGAGTAATCGCTAGATTTGGGGCACCGCTTTGCGCCAAGGACAGCCATTCATTCTCCGCCCCTCTAGCCGGGGTTGATGCACTCAACTCGACAAATAACGATAAAGCGCAAAGGATCACCCACCACGATGAGCTGTTCGCAGGAACGAAAAACGGGCCACCCGAGCGAATGGGTGGCCCGTAATAACGAACCGCAAACAAGAACCGGCTTAGAGTTTTTCCCTGATACGTGCGGCCTTGCCGGTGCGTCCGCGCAGATAATAGAGCTTGGCACGACGGACCTTCCCCCGGCGCTTGACCTTGATGCCGGCAATCATCGGGCTGTAGGTTTGAAACACCCGCTCAACACCTTCCCCGTGTGAGATCTTTCGCACCGTAAAGGCGGAATTGAGACCTCGATTACGCTTGGCGATCACCACCCCCTCAAACGCCTGGATACGCTCCCGCTCGCCTTCTTTAACCTTAACCTGCACCAAAACGGTATCACCTGGGGAAAAATTCGAAACATCTTTGCCCATCTGTTCCGTTTCTAGTTCTTTAATGATATTACTCATGGTTGTCCTCTTCAGTCATCAGGTGACCACAAATTTGAAACCTACCTTGTTTATCATGCACACGCATAAACTCTTCTAACAGGGCCCGCTCGTGCTCGGTCATTCCGCGGTTGCTCAACAGGTCGGGCCGCCTTATGGCGGTTCTGCCCAGGGCCTGTTGGTGCCGCCAACGATTAATCCGCGCATGATCTCCGCTTAGCAACACTTGAGGGACCGCCAAACCATCGATCTCATCGGGTCGGGTATAGTGCGGATAATCCAGCAGGCCATCCATAAAAGAATCCTGCTGGGCAGACTCACCATGCCCCAAGGCTCCCGGCTGAAGACGAGCAATGGCATCGATAACGACCATGGCCGCCAATTCTCCGCCACTCAATACATAGTCGCCAATTGACCATTCCTCGTCGATTTCCAACTCGACGAAACGTTCGTCAATACCTTCGTAACGACCCGCAACCAGAACGAACCCCTCGCCACCGGCCCGTTGGCGCAATAGGGTCTGATCCAGGCGTTTGCCCTGAGGGCTAAGGTAGATGACTTTAACATGAGGCACCGCTTGTTCGCGTACCGCGCGTATACACCGCCTTAAAGGCTCGACCTGCATCACCATGCCCGGTCCACCCCCATAAGGCCTGTCATCTACGCTCTGGTAGTTGTCCGTGGTAAAGTCCCGCGGATTCCAGGTCTTGAGGGTCAATAAGTCTTTTTCAATTGCCCTGCCGGTCACACCATAGGCTGCAATTGATTCAACCATCTGCGGGAACAAAGTAATCACATCTACCCACATGGTACTGTTCCTAATCGTTTTTCAGAAAATTAATCGCACAAACATTGGTGCGCACCATTTGTAGTGTGATTTCTGACTCTCTATATCTGATCGCTATTGGATATTCAGGAATGCTGGAGCTTCATTCAGAATGAGTATAACCTACCATGAGACATCCCAATCTACGGTGATCACGCCCTGGTCTAGCGCTACGTCCTTGACCACTGTATTCTGGACAAAGGGAATGAGAATATCGGTATTACCTTTGAGTACCAGCACATCATTGGCACCGGTTTCCAGCAGGTAATCGACCACCCCGAGATCATTCCCCTTGAGATTGACGACCCTCAGACCAACCAACTGCATCCAGTAGTATTCTCCCTCAGGTAAAGACTCCAGTTGCGCTTGCTGGATAGCCACCTCAGCCCCCAGTAGACCGGTGGCCAGATCACGGTCATCTATTCCGCGAAATTTTGCGATCACAATCTTGGCCTGCCTTCTACCTCCCACCCGCTCCATGGCCTGCCATTGGCCACTCTGCCCTAGGTACCAGGGGCTGTACTGGAGGATATTTTCACGCGGCTGGGTATAAGAGAGGATCTTCACCCATCCCTGGACCCCGAACAGGCCGTGAATCCGGCCGACGACTAATCTATTGTCCGCGGGAATATTGATAGCGCGAGGATCAAGCGGCGGCCTTAGTATATTCCTTCAACAAGCTGGTCACCCGAACGCTGGTGTTGGCACCGTTGGACTGCCAGTGTTTAATACGATCCACATCAATTCTCAGACGTACTTCATGCCCCTGAGAAATAGGATTAAAAAATCCAAGCCGCTCTATATACCCGCTGTCTCTGCGCTTTCGGGAGTCAGTTACAACAATATGATAGAAGGGCCGTTTCTTTGCACCACTACGTGCTAAACGGATGGTTACCATCAGAACAATTCTCACCTATAAAAAAAGCCAAGCGGTCGACTCACCGCATTTCGAAACGGGCATTGTAAGGAATTTGCGTCAAAAGTGAAGGGTTTTATATCAATAGGCCTGTTTTTCCCTACCAGACATAGGAATCCAGCAGATTCTCGGATAGCTTCCTAAAAAAACATACGGTCTAGGAGGCAGTCCGAAAATAGGAGTCGTAGCGAGGGAAAGCTATATTGAGCCAGATTTTTCGATTAAATAAGGCGAATATTGGGCATATTTAACGAATTTAATCGGGAAATATGCCCAATATGGCTTTTCCGCAGTAGGTTCTCTATCCTTGGACAGGCTCCTAGAATGGCATTCCTGGCGGCATTCTGCCTTTGAGCCCTCGCATCATTTTAGCCATGCCCCCTTTGGAGAACTTCTTCATCATTTTTCGCATCTGGCCATGCTGTTTGAGCAGCCGGTTGACATCCTGGACCCGAGTACCGGATCCCAAGGCAATACGCCTTTTATGAGAGCCTTTGATAAGGTTCGGAAGACGACGCTCGCGTGGCGTCATGGAATTTATTATGGCGACCATGCGCCCAACTTCACGATCATTGGTCTGATTCTTCATGGTCTTGGGCATAGACCCCATTCCCGGAAGTTTATCCATTAGACCGGCAACGCCTCCCATACTCGACATTTGCTCTAACTGTCCACGCAGATCCTCTAGATTGAACCCTCGCCCGGACTGTAACTTCTTGGCAAGCCTTTGCGCCTGATTTCGATCGACCTTGTGGTGGGCCTCTTCAACCAGGCTGAGGACATCGCCCATGCCTAGAATGCGCGAGGCGATCCGTTCCGGGTGGAAAGGCTCCAGGGCAGTGACCTTCTCCCCCGCACCAATAAACTTGATCGGCCTGCCCGTGATATGCCGTACCGACAACGCAGCACCGCCGCGGGCATCGCCATCGGTCTTGGTCAGCACCACCCCGGTCAACGGTAAGGCCTCGTTGAATGCCTGCGCCGAATTAGCAGCATCCTGACCGGTCATGCTGTCCACGACAAACAGCGTTTCTATCGGTTCCACGGCGGAATGGATGCGTTTTATTTCCTCCATCATCTCCACATCCACATGCAATCGACCCGCCGTATCGATGATCAGCACATCGGTAAATTGTCTACGTGCCTGATCGGCGGCGCGGGTAGCAATCTGAACGGGATCCTGTGCGGCAGTACTGGGATGAAACGCCACATCCACCTCAACGGCCAGGGTCTTGAGCTGTTCGATGGCGGCAGGACGATGGATATCGCAGCTCACCAGCATGACATTCTTATTGGCGCGCTCTTTCAACCAAAGCGCCAACTTGGCTACCGTTGTAGTTTTACCTGCACCCTGCAGACCCGCAACCATGATCACCGCCGGAGGTTGTGTCTTGAGTTGCAATGCCTCATTGGCCTCGCCCATCACCTTGACGAGTTCATTATGTACGACCTTGATGAGTGCCTGCCCCGGCGAGAGACTCTGTATCACATCCTGGCCCACGGCACGCGCTTGAACCGAATCGATGAATGTGCGCACCACGGGGAGCGCCACATCCGCCTCTAATAGCGCCCTGCGCACTTCGCGCAGAGTATCCTTGATATTGTCATCGGTCAGCCGCGCCTGTCCGCGAAGACGCTTGATCGTTCCGGAGAGACGCTCACTTAAACTTTCGAACATGGGAAAACCTATCTGTTTTTAAGAGACACTATTGTGAATGATGATAGCGGTACAACTCAAGCCCGAACCTTACAGCTCGAAGACCTCTCCTCCGACCAACCTCAGCAGATCCGTCTGCGGCAGTGCCTTATTGACCTGTTCGAAGATCAAAGCCTCTTCCCCCGGTTTGAGATGGGTAATGCAAGTCTTGGGGCGATGTTTGAGTTTAGCCATGTCCTCGGCGAGCAGGGTTGGGCAGTAGTGTTTGGCGTGTTTGCTCAGCGCTTGATCCCGATTGGAAAATGCGCACTCGATCACCAACAAGTCCAATCTATCGTGGGTATTCAACAGCTGCCAGAATGCATCGTTGGTAGTGGTATCACCACTGAAGGCCATGGCGGAATGGCCGTCGGCTATCCGATATGCCACGCCAGGCACGACATGATTTACTTTGGCCATCTCAACCGTACGGTTTTCTAATTCAAAGATATCACCCGGGATAAAGGGTGAATATCGAATAACTGCATTGGCCTCACCGGGCAACATGAAGAAATCCGGCCAGACCTTCCAGTTGAAGATATGCTTTGCCAATACCTCGAAGGTATCGGGAAGGGCGTGAAGCCACAAGGGTTGCTGTTGTAGATGGCCATATAGCGTATCGACCAGCAACGGCAGACAGGCCAGGTGATCTAGGTGAGAATGGGTCAGAAAGATATGCCGTATTTTCTTCATCTCCTCAATACGCAGATCCCCAACACCGGTACCACAATCGATCAGGATGTCATCATCGATGAGTAACGATGTAGTACGAAGATTCCTACCAATCCCCCCGCTACATCCCAAGACCCTTAACCGCATAGATTCATACCCAAACCAGTAAACACTTTAAGTCGAATGCTATCATGGAGAACATGCGCAATAGCAAAAATTATTCGTTTTAATACCGATTTGTGAGTCTATTCACATTACCGCCGAGATCCCCGCATAAACATGCGATGTAACACACAGAGATGCACCCATAGATCACGGGTATACCCGCTGCCACTCGAGATTAAAAACCTTGAATTCTATTTTACCCGGTAGAGAAAAACGAATATCATGAAGAACTAACCGCATCTCAAACCTGTCACTTAGCCCGGATATTTCATGAATTTACGCGATGATCGCGTAGAGATTTGTTTTCACAAGGGGTTATGCGAAGGAGCGGCGTATCCACGATTACGGCCGACTGAGCAAAATTTCTTGTGGAAACAA
>JAAEPA010000573.1 GCA_024222475.1 Gammaproteobacteria bacterium
CGCAATAAGGACCAAAATTCTTCCATGGTGTTCACATGCACCTCATGGAATCCATCGCCGTCCTCATCGCGAGCATATTCGCCGTGGCTGTGACAGACCGTCTTATGTCCGTAGCCCCAGCCCTTTAAGCGGTTGTAAATGTCGTACTCATCCGTATACAACAAGGCGCCCGGTGCGATCGTCGAATGAATCAGAGGCCTGATGGTTTGCTGCCGGACGTTCGCCAGCATACGAATCACGACCTCTCCACCGCGCTGAATCATCCCGAAGATGGGCGGTTTCTCTTTCTCCAACGTGCCACGTCCCCGAGCTCCTTTCAGGCGGTTGCGCCGGCCTTTACGGCCTTTTTTTTACAGCCCCCGGCTGTCCCTTGTGCCCAGCTACCACATAGACCTCATCACTTTCGACCTCTTCACCGAGCCTCACCTGCGGCTTGCGTACCACCACCCCTTGGCGCAGTTGGTGAGTCATTTGTTGAGCGTCACTCAGATTCAAATCCAGTTCCTGGGCGATCTGACGGTTCGATAGGTTGAGCCCCATGAAATACAGGCATAGAATCCAAACATCCAGCGGCTGATGATGCCCCTCGAAGATCGTATCCGTCAGGTCATCGAAATACCGGTTACAGGCTCGACAATGATAC
>JAAEPA010000574.1 GCA_024222475.1 Gammaproteobacteria bacterium
ACACCTGTTCTGTTTTAGTCGTAACTTGTCCTGACATAGACAGCGCCAGCTCGCGAATGACCGCAAACGACCCATCTGAGACCTTCAAGTTAATTAGGTGAACGTCTTATAAGAAGTGGATAGCCGCCATTCGCTAGCAAACATCATTTTGGGCTTTTGGGATTGACGACGGTCGAGCCGGGGTAGGAATCCGGAGAATCAGGCAAGGATGCTCACCAGGGATCGGCGGCAGGGATTTCTAATGTGTGCTGGCGCGCAAAAGGGGCGAAATAACCGTACAGGCGTTGTGTTTCAGCGGGGTATTGGCGGGAATTGTGGTGGAATTCAGTGGAAAGCGCTGCCTAATGCGCGTCCTTTTCGACTGGGGTTCGGGGATATAGGCTGTTAATACTTGACTATACGCCCGTTTCTACTTCTCTAGGTTTTCTGCGTGCACTTAGAGGTGAATCGCTCTTTCTAGGTTCAAGGTTGAGCTAACTGTTCAATTTTTCTAAACTAGAGCGGTCAACCATCAGACTCTGAACCTTCCCGCTACTATATGAACGTTCTAAAGATTGTTAAATACAGCCTGCTCACAGCCCTGGTCGTCGTTGTGGGAATGTTTCTTCACTATAACCTGCCGCGCACGGATGTCGTGCAACTCACCGGTACCGACGTGAAGCGGGTGGACAGGAAGGACCCGCAACAGGGGGCCAGAACCCGCGACGTCCGCTACCTCAACGCGGTTACACGGGACGGCAAGATACGGGTCTTCCGCAACGAAGACACAGGATGGGGATGGCCGCCCTATCTCAAGTTCAACAGCGCCGATCTGAGCGCTAAAACACAGAGCCTGATTCAAAGCGAGGAAAAGCCATGGGTGCGGATTCGATACTACGGCTGGCGTATCAACGTGTTCTCGCTCTTTCCCAACGCTATTAGCCTCAAGGTCGTCGACAAGGACTACACTCACATCCCCTGGTTCAACATCATATTCATAACGCTGCTTGCCGTCGGAACGGTCTTTGTTGTGAGCATTTTCCGTCGCCTAATGGAACGCCTGCGTCGCAGTGGGCGGTATCAGGAGATTTCCCAGTCGGTCCGCAACCGCATCGGGCGCAAGGAAAGCTGATTCGTGAGAACTTGAGAGTTAACGGGCAGGCCTGAGCGAAAGGTTGGCACGGCTTGATTTGTAGGGCGGGCATCATTAGCGAAGATTCTCACCATCATTTTTCGAGGCTTCTGGCGGTTCCTGGTTTTTTTCCTGGAGCAAGGGTGGCAGATCCTCGACGATACGAACGTAAGGAAAGCCAGACTCGGCTCAGATCTTGGGAAGATCATTTTCGTCTCTGATCTCGGTTAAAGGCTGTCGCATTTCAGTGCCCTACTTATTTTGCAACTCGAACTGTCGACCCGACGAGTATAATCGGTTTTTCCCATAGGCTAAGTCTACGTTAAGCGTTGGTGCGATGTCGCCAGCAGGGGGGATACCTTGATCCGCAAAGCCCCGCACCCGGTTGTTTACCGTCGTCGAGAGGGTCGAGAACCACATATGGGGGAATGACTGCTATTTGGATCCACTTGTCATTCGTAGGAGACACCTCGATTGCCCGCTCCTGGCCGATTGCTGACTGTCGGGCTACTTGGGCGAGGTTGCGGCCGCTGAAGGGCAGCAATCGACCCGAAGGAGTCATTCAAGCCAATTATCTGAATGGCAACAAACCAGCCGAAAGCGGACGTTCACATTTTGTGTGCTAACCGGGGAGTTTCAACCTAGGCCATATGCGGTTACTCAAGACTTATTCATGAGAGCCCTGATCGCTGGGTTGATTGGAATAACCTCCTAAATTCCATTGATTTCAGTTAGCCTTACGTGTAAGAAAAGATGACACCGATAGACACGGCATTGCAGGTGGGACGCATGGCTTGCTAAGTTTCGAGAACTCGTCGTGCGACGTAAAACAGAATGAATAAATTCAAATCATGGATTCAGGCGATAAACGCAATGGATCGTTATCCGTAAGCGGCAATCCAAAGCAATTTCGGGTATTTCTCGCGTCCCCGGGCGACGTACCACTGGAGCGTAAGCTGGCGCGCGAGGCCATCACCCACATCAGTAGCGAGCGGCGCTTTCGTGGCCGTATCGATATCGAGATTATCGCCTGGGATCAACCCGGCGCGGCGGTGGCGATGGAGGCGGGACTGACGCCGCAGGAGGCGATCGCGCAGGGTCTTTCCAAACCGGAGGACTGTGATCTTGCTGTTATTGTGTTGTGGTCGCGCATCGGCACCCCGCTTCCTGCCGACTTCGAGCTGAAGGCCGATGGCACGCACTCTCTCTCCGGCACCGTGTGGGAATATCTCAACGCCCGCAAGGGTTAT
>JAAEPA010000575.1 GCA_024222475.1 Gammaproteobacteria bacterium
GTAAACAGACTTCCACGCCCGGGGTCGCTCGATACGCCGAGGTCTCCTCCATGGGCCCGCGCAACCGCCCTGGCAAGGCTGAGACCCAATCCAAAGCCGGGCTGTGACCGGCTTTGATCGCAACGAAAAAAGCGCTCATAGATGTGTGACTGATCCGACTCGGAAATACCAATACCGGTATCACGTACAGAAATTGAAGCCATTGCATTATCTGAGGAAAGCGCGACATCAACATGTCCCCCAGACGATGTGTATTTCAGACTGCTCACCGACACGCATACCGGAAAGGATCTCAGCCCTGCGATGAACACGACTGCGGTATTACCATCTACGCAGATAACCCGAACTTCAATCGTACTCTGACACGACAGGCAGTTCTTCTTATATGCCTCTTTGCACTTCTTAGCATTTTTGTCAATTTCGTAGCAGCGCAAGAAATCACTGGAGACACAAAGGTAACGACCCACAGCTCACCGGGGTACCTGCATGTCGAGATCAGCAATGACCTCATCACTGTGCAGGCTCGCGAGGTGACCACCAAGAATCTACTCGATAGGATTGCGCATCAAAGCTGCCTCAGCGTCATATTATATGGCCCGTTAGAGGAACGCCTCACAATGGAACTCCATGGACTACCCTTACCCGAGGCAATGAGACGCATTTTACATAATGAAAGCTTCATCTTGCAATCTGTCCAACCCTCGTCCTGCGCGAAACAATCAAACGATGTGAGTTTCAACAAACTATGGGTTTTCTCCAAGGCAGCAGAGACTGATCATTCCAGACAGCTTATTGTTAATAATTGGGTAGCACCGAATGCGGATAAGAGAACAGCACCCTGGAACGAGGCCTTGACCGATAGCGATGACGCACGCATGCGTTTAGAGACTGTTTCCGAACTGGCCATCGCTGGCGGTAGTCAAGCAGCAGCAGTGCTAGCCATTGCAGCCTTGGGTGACGAGAATGTTTCGGTTCGGGAGGAGGCCATTATGCCCTGGGTGAGATCGGTGACGAAACCGCGATTCAGTTCCTCGCACAAACCCTGATGAATCCGAACAGAAGAATACGGGAAGCCACCATCGAAGCCTACGCCACTATCGGTGGTAACGAATCAGCAATGGCACTGGCCACCGTGCTGAACGATCAAGATGCCTCGTTGCGCGCCGAAGCAGTGGCTGCGCTTGGAGAAATCGGTGGGAAAACGGCTGTGCATATCCTGCAATACGCCTTGGCCGATGAGGAAGATGCTATCCGAAAAGCCGCTACCGAATACTTAGCCGAATCCTCGAATCAGTAGTTCAGCAACCAACAAGGAATGCCTGAACCTGGTTTAGGTACTCCTGCCAAAGCTCAGGAATCGTTTTGTCATAGTACCTTACCCATATATCGCCGAAATTGAGGGTGCTATTTTATTGGGCATAGCGCCAAAAAGCACCCGCCGCGGGCGTCAATGAAACAACACCCTCACGTCGGCTATTTCAGCTTCATTCTTGGCCTTTTCTACAAAGCTGTCGGCAAGCTGTCTCGCCTGTTCCAGATTTTCGGCTAAGCCCAGAGGTAACAGCACTTCGACATTGACCTTACCCTCTAGATAGTGGAGGTTGACCTGTTCGATACTGTCCAGCGGCAATGACGCCCAGCGTGTGTTAAGGCGATCGATGATCTCTTCTCGTGGCAGCAAGATATCCGTGGGGCTTTTCACAGCATCGTCCTCCGGATCGATATGGACCATAATCTCGGTAACATTCTCGTGTTCATTCTTGAGATTCATGCGTACCCTGTCGCTGATCTGATGGCCCTCGGAGACCGTGACCTTCGAACCCACCACGATATGGACCTCGACCAGCACGTCCTCACCCATCCGCCGGGTACGCAGCATGTGGTGAGAACTGACGCCGTTCACCGCATCGATGGTCCCGGCGATAGCCTTGAGTTCCTCGGGATCCAACCCGGTATCCACCAGCTCACGCAGTCCGCCCCAGCCCAGATCCCAGCCGATCTTGGCGATCATCAGAGAGACACCGATTGCAGCAATGGCGTCCAGATAGGGTAGGCCCGCCATGGTCCCGGCGATACCGATGAAAACCACTACCGATGACACGGCATCGCTGCGATGGTGCCAGGCATTGGCCCGTATCAATTTGGATCGCAGTCGCCTTGCCACGAGCATCGTGTAATGGTACAGCGCCTCCTTGGATAGTATGGAGACCGCGGCGACAACCAAGGCCAGCAGTCCCGGCTGCAGCAGCGAATCAGGAGAGAAGAGTCGGTCCACGGCATCGAGCATGATCCCGGCGGCCACGACAAATAGCAGCAATCCCAGACCCAGGGTGGCCGCGGTCTCAAACCGCGCGTGTCCGTAGGGATGATCGGCATCGGCCCCTTGGCTACCGTATTTGGCCGCCACCAACACCATGGCGTCACTGGCTAGATCGGACAAGGAATGGATGCCGTCGGCAATCAGCGATTGAGAGCTCCCAATGATTCCGAAAACCACCTTGGCCACGGCCAACAGCATATTGATCACCGCCCCCACCACGGTGACTCGGCGCTTGTCGAGGTAATCGTCTTGCGCTTTGTCAGAGCCCGTCGTTGCTGTCGTATCCATTTTTTTAGCTTTTGGTCTAGTATTCGATTTTTTTATAACTCCCTATGATCGCACAAAAAAAGACAAAGATCAGCATCTACCGTAAAGCCGCGATAAGGCCTTTAAGCGACCGGCAAGTTGCCCCTCCACTTGATCCCAACGATAGCGCCATTGCCAATTACCTTGAGTCGTTCCGGGTATATTCATCCTCTGCCCGGCTCCCAGGCCCAGGATGTCCTGCATGGGGACGATCGCGAGCTGGGCCGCGGAACGCCATGCGCAACGTATCAACGGCCAGGGCATGGCCTCTTGGGAAAACCCCAGATAACTGTTCACATAATGTTGCTGATGTTTCGGCAAGGCTTGGTACCAACTCAATGCGGTGTCGTTATCGTGGCTGCCTGTATAAACTACACAGTTTTTTTCATACCCATGCGGCAAGTAGGGATTGTTATTACCGCCATCGAAGGCAAACTGTAGAATCTTCATGCCTGGGATATCAAAGGCATCACGCAGTGCATCGACCGATGGCGTAATGGTCCCTAGATCCTCGGCCACCAACGGTAGCCAGTCGAAGACCTCATGTAGTTTCTTCAGCAGTGCCTTACCGGGCGCCCTGACCCAACGCCCCTGCTGAGCGGTCTTGGCCTCGGACTGAATCTCCCAATAGGCCTGGAAACCACGGAAATGATCTATTCTTATCAGATCGAAAAACTCAAGTTGGGTCGCCATGCGGCGCACCCACCAATCAAAACCATCCGCCTGCATGACGTCCCACCTGTAATGCGGGTTTCCCCAACGCTGGCCGGTGTTGGAGAAATAATCCGGGGGTACGCCAGCCACGGTCTGAGCTCGGCCCTGCTCATCAATGGCAAAATATTCGCGATGCGCCCAGACCTCGGCACTGTCATGGGCCACGAATATCGGCATATCACCGAACAACCGCACACCGTAACGATGAGCATAGTCTCTCAATTCACCCCACTGTTCGAAAAACACAAACTGCTCAAACCTGACTCGATCAATTTCTCCGGCATGTCTTCTGCGCGCCGCTTGCAAGGCCCGTGGTTCCCGATCCCTGAGCTGGACGGGCCAGTCCATCCAGGCACGATTGGCATTTTCGGCCCGCAAGACCAGATAAAGGCTGTAGTCATCTAACCAGGCAGAATGCTTGCGAGAGAATGCGTCGTAGACCTGCATGCTGAGCTCTGCGCCCTGGCGGCTGAATCCCTGGTGGGCGACCCTCAGACAATGCCTGCGATAGTCCTCGGGCGAGGTGGCGGGCAATGCGCTACTAGCAGGATCCAACCATCCCCGGTCACGCAACCAATCCAGACTGATCAACAGCGGGTTGCCCGCATGCACGGACAGGCACTGATAAGGTGAACCATCGTCATGGGTGGGGCCCAGGGGAAGCGTTTGCCAAACGCTCATCCCGCTGGCGGCAAGAAATTCGACAAACCGATAGGCCTGATGACCTAAATCACCATTGCCGGGCGACGTGGGAAGAGAGCTTAGATGAAGAAGAATCCCGCCGCGGCGGCGATCCAACACCCCAGGAGTCGATCTCACCCAGACGCCTGTCCACGGCGCATGGTACCCCCCATATCCGGAGAACCCTTGCCATAGGTAAAGACCTCCGACAGGTAGACTGGGGGTGTTTCACCGAGGATTTCATAAAGTAGGGTGAGATTACGACGGAAAAGGATTTCAAATTCACTGACGGAGTCAGGTGCATTATAGTCGCCAAACCACCAGAACCAATCAGAACCTTCACAAATGGCCAACTGGCGTTGCGCCTGTTTTCGTTGTCTATCGGCAAGGCGGGGACTGCGCATGACCTGGTCGAAACAAACCTTGGCCTCCACCAGCATGTCCCAACCCCGATTTTTGTCCTGCTCACCTATCCATGTAGAAAAGGTGCCGTACACCCAACTACCCGAAACCAGCCGATCCAGCTCATCCACTTCGGGCGACTCGGCAAGGACCCGCGAATAGGTGGTCAATTCCAGTTCTGGATGAATGCTCAGCTCCCGGTAGAAGGCCTGCAGAAAATGATAGCCGTTTTCGGGATAGTGCTCCCAGGCATTTTCACCATCGAGGATAATGGAAACTACGCAGCTTGGGCTTGAACGACAGGAGGCAATGTTCTTAAGATGATGAATAAGATTGGCAACGGCGTCATCACCATGCCATTTGGAGTAGGTAAAACCGATCAGATCGGATAAACCGTCGTCCCGGAAAAAGCAGTTCACCGGCGTGCCCCGCAAGCGATAGGGTCGATGCAGACAATCGCTCTGGTCCGCGGGAAGACCGACCGCCTTCAGGCTATTTCGCAACACACCGCCGCCGCTAGCGGTCCACTGAAAACCGAATTCGGACAGTAATCTGAGCGTGTCCTCACTGATGCCCCCTTCCGAAGGCCAACAACCCTTGGGCCGAAAACCGAAATAGCGCTCGAAGATATTCAAACCCTGCTGGATATGCCATCTCGAGCGCTCCAGTCCGCCAGGATAACCCTCGTTGCGGGGCAGCGCGGCCTCGGGCATCGCTTGATGAGTGCTGTTGAGATCCAGCAGCAACGGCACGATAGGGTGGGCATAGGGGGTGACGGAAAGTTCTATCTGCCCCTTCTCGGCCAAGGCGCGATACCGGCCGATCACGGTCTCATGAAGCTCGCCGATAAGCTCAAGCAATCCCCAACGATCCTCCAGGGTAAAATCAGCCTCTTTGTCAACTAAACGCCTGACACGCGAATCACTGCGTCGTACGGTCTCGCCTATCCAGGCCAGATGGTGCCAGACCAGCAAATCCACCAGATACTGGTTGTCGATGTACCTCACCGCCTCCGTGTTTTCCTGCAACCAGTCAGCAATATTTGCCAGCCGTTGATAGGCGGGGAAACGTTTGATAAGCCGTTCTTCATGCGCCCGCAGACAATCCTTTATCAGGGTGATGCGAGGCTCAGGCTCAGTGGGTAATACGGCTTGCACCAAGGCCGCCAACAGCGGATCTTTGATAGACGTGCGACCTTCGAGACAGGCCTTGATCTGCTGTGCATAGTCATCAATCTGCTCAAGTAGGATGGGAGTAAAATTAACTACCGCATGGGCCTTGGGATGGGCCTCCAGATGAGCGACCATATCCACATAATCTTTGATCACATGCAGATAGGTCCAAGGCAGCTGGTACACCCCCGAGCCCAAGTCGCGGTACTCAGGTTGA
>JAAEPA010000576.1 GCA_024222475.1 Gammaproteobacteria bacterium
AGCCATCGAGTGCGTAACCGGTAGCACCGATCATTTGTTCGGCTCCACTGACCACCGCTTGTCTACGAACCCTGATCAATTTACCAATCACCCACATGAAAAAACCTGCACTCACCAGGGCGGTCCCTCCAATCAAAGGCAGCGAAATTTTCAGCTGTTCCTCCCCCATTAGAATGATTGACCCGGCCACAAACGCGACGACCCCACCCAAGCCCAACACGCCGAAACTCGGCATGAACGCCTCGGCCACCATAAACATGATGCCCAAGATCATCAGTCCGAGTCCGGCATAATTAATGGGCAATACCTGAAACGCATAGAGGGCCAGCAGCAAGCAAATCGCACCGACAACACCGGGAAGTATACTGCCTGGATTAGACAGTTCGAAAATAAGCCCGTAGATGCCGATCAGCATCAGGATATAGGCAACGTTTGGGTCGGTGATCACTGATAGCAGGCGACTTCGCCAATCCGGCTCATAGACTTCTACAATCATACCCGTGGTAGATATCGTCGCTTTCCCGATCTCAAGCCGAACCACACGGCCATCGAGTTGAACCAATAAATCGGCAATATCGGAAGTAACGATATCGATGACGTTTTTCTTAAGTGCCTCATCAGCCGTGAGCGTGGCGGCCTTTGTTACAGCTAGCTCGGCCCATTGCGCATTACGGCCATGCCGGTTTGCCAATCCTCTGATGTAAGCCGCGGCATCATTGATGATCTTGCTCTTCATCGCTCCTGCTTCAGTTACTCCTTCAAGCTCATCCTCTTTGGAACCGACGCCGGATTCACCCCCATCTTCGCCTTTATCACCGACAACGGGACTATCGTCCTTGGTCTCTGGAATGCCGGGAATACCGCCTATCTGCACCGGTGTTGCTGCTCCGAGTGTGGTTGCTGGAGCCATCGCCGCCACATGACTCGCGTACATGATATAGGTTCCCGCACTCGCTGCCCGTGCGCCGGAGGGTGCAACATAGCTCACGACGGGAACGGGAGAGCTTAGAATTTCCTTGATAATCGAACGCATAGCACTATCTAAACCGCCTGGAGTATCCATTCTTATGATCACCACCCTTGCATGCTGCCGGCTTGCCTTTTCCAAACCACGCACCACATAGTCACTGCTTGCAGGACCAATAGATCCATTGATATTCAGCAACAGCGCAGCGCCATTGCTCTCGGCCCCTAGCGTTGGACCAGCCGTTAACAAAGCCGCCGATAGCGCCGTCAACAACATACAGAATTGTGAGAACGAATGCATCGCGGGCGCTCTTGGAATCAAAGCCTCAGGGTATCAAACCACGGCTTTTAGGTTAGAAAAACCAGATTGGATATTC
>JAAEPA010000577.1 GCA_024222475.1 Gammaproteobacteria bacterium
TGGGCGCCGCTGACATAGAGGTTGTACCCCATGGCCACCACGCTGCGGATCCCCGCCTTGAGCAGGGCGGCGGCGACCGAGGCAAAGGGATCCTTTGCGCGTTCGTCGATGCGTGCCGACTGACAGGCATTGAGCACCATGATGGGGATGCGGTATTCGGTGAGCAACTCAGAGAGTTTCTCCGCGGCGACCGGGAAGTCCTCGCCCTGCTCATCCTCGAAGATCAAACGGCCCTGAGGGGCCTCGAAGCTATACGGTGTGCCCAGATGGCCGGCACCCCCATAGCCACCATGACCGTCAAAATGTACGATGTGATAAACCCCCGGTTTTTCATGCAGTACCCGACGTAGCTGGGTAAAGGTGGGCGGGCGCAGTACGTCGATGTGCACCGGCAGGCGTTCACGGCGGATCAGCTCGACCATGGGGCGGGAAAGGGCGTGATAGCCCACGTCGGTCTCGCCATAGGGACGGGCGATGATCAACAGAATATGGATCCGATCGCGGGCTAGTGTCTCCGGCAAGGGCATTGGGTCGTGCAGTTCACCGAGTTGGCGCTCGATACGGCAGGTCTGCGCCAGGGTGGTGCCCTGTGGATCGCGCAGCGCTTCCCAGGGCCAGGCCAAGATGCGCGGATCGTCACTGGCGATCTTCAGATGCAGTGTGGTCAATCCGTCTTGTCTGGCCTGGTCATACCAGAGCAAGGCCTGGCCCTGAAACAGCTGAGTAAAACTCTGCTCTCCCCAACCCTTGAGGGCCGCCAGCACCCGCTGCGCAAGCTGGGTGTTGGGGTCGAAGGGATAGCCGAGAAACCGCTCCAGATACCAGCGCAAATCCTGCATCAGGTCACTATTGGGACGGCTTTTGACCACCGTGCACTCGGGGGGCGTGAGGGTGACAGCAGCACCTGTTTTAGCGTCCGCCTGACGGACTACATTAAATTCAGGCTCACCGTTCTGATCGCCAAGGTGACGAATAATCAGTGTGTGCTCCACGCTTCCCCCTTATCTTTTATGTTACCTGTGCTGCGACGACAAGCGCCGAGGGCCTTATGATCACGTCTTAGCGGGTCGTATCCCCATTGATCGCAGACTCACCTACAGAGGTTCATTATGCCTTATTCTCCCGGTGTGGCGAACTAAACAACCCTCGTATATAAGACAAGGGGTTCTGAAAGAGGTTGATTGAAATCCACTTGCTTTGTCATGCCGGACTTGATCCGGCATCCAGGAACCTTGCAACATCCTCATTCTAGCCGTATCTTCCTGGATTCCCGCCTGCGCGGGAATGACAAAAGTCAAAAAGCGACAATAAAATTCCAGGTAATTCTAATGTCCGTCAACCAACACTACGTCGACTATGTCCTCGAACAACTCGAGGGTATCGGAACCTTGAGAACGCGGCGGATGTTCGGCGGACTCGGAATTTATCTAGATGAACTATTTTTCGCGCTGATTGCCGACGACATCCTGAGGTTCAAGGTCGATGAATCGAATCGCGATGACTATATGCTAGCCGGCATGGAACCGTTCAGGCCATACCAAGATAAAACGACGACCCTGCAGTATTATGAGGTCCCGATCGAGGTGCTGGAGGATAGGAAAACCCTGGCCAATTGGGCGAGAAAGGCCTATCGTGCAGGTCTGAAACAGCAACGCACAAGACTTGGAATCAGGATTGAGTAAATTGGCTATGGTGCCCCGTGAACCTGACATGCAAGCCATTGTTTCGATATCGAATCTGTCCAAGTTCTATACTAAAGGCCCCCGCGCACTTGAGAACGTAAGTCTGGATATCGCAGCAGGTGAGATCCTGGCATTGCTCGGACCTAACGGTGCCGGCAAAACCACTCTGATTTCGATTATTTGCGGAATTGTCAATGCGAGTTCGGGGTCCGTGACGGTAGGCGGTCACGATATCATTAAGGATTTCCGCAAGGCACGCCAGTTGATCGGCCTGGTACCACAGGAGCTCACACTCGGCGCCTTTGATACCGTTTGGAATACACTGTGCTTCAGCCGCGGACTATTCGGAAAAAAACCCGACCCGGCATACCTTGAGCGACTGCTCAAGGACCTGTCGCTGTGGGGAAAGAAAGACAGCAAGCTCATGGCCCTGTCGGGCGGGATGAAGCGACGCGTTCTGATCGGCAAAGCCCTGTCGCACGAACCCTCGGTTCTATTCCTGGATGAACCAACGGCCGGTGTAGACGTGGAACTGCGCAAAGACATGTGGGCGCTGGTCCGGCACCTGCGTGAATCAGGTGTCACCATCATCCTAACCACCCACTATATCGAAGAGGCCGAGGCAATCGCCGACCGAGTAGGCGTAATTAACGACGGCAAGTTGCTACTGGTGGATGACAAACAGGCGCTGATGCATCGACTGGGTAAAAGGCAACTGACTGTCGAACTCGAGAAGGCGATCGACGAAATTCCCGCGCCATTGTCCCCATGGGCGCTGGAACTATCGACCGAGGGAAATCGGCTTGTCTATACCTACGACCCGCGAAACACGCATACAGGAGTCGCCGAATTGCTGCGAGCAATCGATGATTCCGGCCTGTTACTGAAAGACCTCGTTACCTCAAAAAGCTCCCTAGAAGATATTTTTATCCGTCTGGTAAAATCTAAAGCATGAATACCTACGCCGTTAGAGCCATCTATAAATTTGAGATGCTGCGCGCTTGGGAGACCTTGCTACAGAGTTTTGCATCACCCGTCATTTCCACCGCACTCTATTTTGTAGTATTCGGCTCAGCCATCGGCTCGCGCATCGAGCAAGTCGATGGGGTACCCTACGGGACTTTCATCGTACCCGGGCTGATGATGCTCGCACTGCTAACCCAGAGCATCTCCAATGCATCGTTCGGCATTTTCTTCCCCAAATTCACCGGCACTATTTACGAAGTCATGTCTGCGCCCGTCTCCTATGTCGAGATTATACTGGGTTATGTTGGCGCCGCCGCCACCAAGTCGCTAATCATCGGTCTGATTATCCTGGCAACTGCGGGGTTCTTTGTACCACTGGAGATCGCCCACCCGGCGTGGATGCTGGCATTCCTGATTCTGACCTGCATTTCTTTCAGTCTATTCGGGTTCATTATCGGTCTGTGGGCAGACAATTTCGAGAAATTACAGCTCATCCCAATGCTGGTAATCACGCCATTGGTGTTTCTCGGCGGTAGTTTTTACACCATTGATATGTTGCCACCCGCATGGCAGACCGTGGCGCTATTCAACCCGGTTGTCTACCTGGTTAGCGGGTTTCGCTGGAGTTTTTTCGAAGTATCCGATGTGAGCGTCGGTTTGAGTCTGACGATGGTTCTGGTATTCCTGGGCGCCTGTCTGATTACCGTTTGGTGGATGTTTAAAACAGGGTATCGATTGAAACAGTAATCCTGAATTCAAGCAATAAGCTCATAACCAATAGTGTTACTGTCCGAAGTCTGATGCTATGAAAGACATCTTCCCAAAGCAAATTCGCAACCTACCGACGTTTGAAGGACCATTCGACGCCTTTAAATTGACGGCGGATTCCTGCAGTGTACTATTTGCAAGTTATCCGGCAGGTACCACAATCCAACCGCATAGACATGACACAGATAACATAGGCGTCATTACCAAGGGGGAATTGGTATTGACGATCAATGGTGAAACGACTCACTATGTGGTGGGCGACTGGTACCACGTTCCCGCGCAGACCGAACACTCGGCACGATTTGATCAGGCGACCGCGGAAATTGAATTCTGGTTTGAAGCGTAGTGGAAATAAATATCTCCCTCGCCAGGTCTTATGCTAGTGCACACGCCGATACAGAGAGGTTCACCGTGAAATCGTCACTTACATTTTTACTCCTTAGCGCCATACTCGTGTTTTCCAATTCGCTGACCGCAGCGGATACCACCGCAGCGCCGCCCAGCTATGCCGACAGCGTAGCGGCCTACCAAGGGAAACAAGCCGGATCGGGTGGCCCCCGGATCAGCGCGGCTGACCGGGAGATTATGGCCCGGGCCAAGCAGGGCCTAGCCGAACACATGCCCGATCCGGGCCTCAAGGTGGGCACCAAGGCGCCGGATTTCACCTTGGCCAATGCCTTTGGCAAACCGGTCAACCTCTATGCCCAACTCGCGAAGGGGCCGGTGATCCTCAGCTTTTACCGTGGCGCCTGGTGCCCCTTCTGCAACCTGCAACTGCGCGGCCTGCGCGATGCCCTACCGCACTTTGAGCGCCACCAGGCCCAGCTCATTACCATCACCCCGCAGCTACCCGACCGGTCGCTGAAACAGGTAAAAATGGACGGCTATCCCTTCGAAATCCTGAGCGATCAGGATAGCGAGATCATGAAGGCCTACGCCCTTTACTTTGAGGTGCCCGAAAGTCTGAACGACCTCTACCAGCGGAATTTCGCACTGGACCTCGCCGACTACAACGGCCCAGGACGCTACGTGTTACCGGTACCCGGAACCTTTGTCATAGATACTCACGGCACCATCCGCGCAGCCTTCGCCGATACCGACCACACCAAGCGCATGGAACCCGCCGATATCATCACCGCTTTGGAAAACCTGTAATGGTGCTGATGGGCAATCCATAGCGGCGGGATGGAGTCAGCCCGCATTGCCCATCACTTTGGTGCTACGTGCCGAGTCGAACATCACTTGGTCGCGACCGGTCTCAATACCATGTCGAACTCGATGTTCCGTGTACGCGTGTCACCAATCCACTGTGTCTCCAGTGCCTGGTAACCCTCGGCGGTAATAATGAAGTGGATGTGGGGCGGCGAAAGTGCCGGCCATTCGGTCTCGAATGCATAACGACCCTCGGCGTCGGCGAGCAGGTAGGCACGTAACCGATCGGCGTAATAGCCGTCTTCCCCGGCCTGCCAATGCGCGACCCTAGCGTTGGTCACGAGTTTACAGTTCGGTGCCGCCAGGATGCGCCCGTGTACCGTGACACCACTGCCGATGTCCACGCGCTGCTCGGTGACAGGCTGGTAATGAGTGCCGGTGGTGTGGTGCGGGGTAGGTGTGCAGCTGGCTCCGGCGGTCGGGGCGTGTAAGGCGAGCATTAAAGCGGCAACAAGAATGAAATGCATGTACACGAGACTTTCTCCTCTCACGGGGTGGACGATGTGTCTGAATAGACGTTGAAGAGAGAAGAAAGTTTGCGTTTTCTATAGTGGAAATTCGTTTCTTCGGAAACTGACGCACCATCGCTCAGCCGAAAACAATGCCATCTGGGCGGGTTTAAAAGGCCGCCTTCGACCCGGAGCGGACACAGCGGAGCTAGATCAAGACTTGGTAGATTGCTCCAGCCATGACTGAGTTGACTCTGGCCGCTAACTGTCTAGTCCCCAGAAAACCTGTATAATTCACGTCCCTTTCATATCGCTTCTATCGAGTCTGCCGGCATCGTGCCTACACCCTCTTGAGCGGTTATCGAACCTTTAGGAGGTATCATGGGCAAGAAACTTTACGTCGGTAATTTGCCGTACACAGCCAA
>JAAEPA010000578.1 GCA_024222475.1 Gammaproteobacteria bacterium
CCTGTTATCGCGCCTTGAATACGAACGATCATACGGCGCCAGCTAGGGAAGTTATTTAATTCGCATTCCTTACAGAAATATAACTTGGGACCAATTGCCTGGGCGAATTTTCTTTTACTTTAAACGTTCATTGCTGTCAACTTATGTTCCCCACTTTACCTCAAGCGTTTAACAGGCTATGTTGTGGGGGGAGATGCTCACCCAGGCTTTCAGTTCTCGTTGAATCCACCAAAACATCATGAGCTGCTAGGGTGGTTCGCATCAAAATCACTAATCCAGCCTCTAGAACGAAGGAGACGCTTTATGCCGAGAACAATCCCGCTGGCAGCACTCGTTATATCTGCCATACTGTGGTTCACAACAACCGTAGTCGGGGCTACCGATTTCAGTTCTGAAGTTGCATTTTCCGCGGATACTGTGAATACGGCTCCCAAAGGGCAAGCGGTAACTGGAAAGATGTTCGTAGGCAGAGACGGTATACGTAGAGAATATACCCGAAACGGTAAGCAGGTCATTGAGATTACGAACGAATCAAAGCGAATGGCCTGGCTACTCTTTCCACAAGAAAAAACCTATCTCGAGCAAAGAGCTGCCCCACCAAAGGGCACCAACTCCGCTGAAAAAGACCTGTCCAATCCCTGCGCCGGAGCACCTCAATCCGTGACCTGTAATAACCTTGGGGTAGAAAATGTGCACGGCAGGGCTGCGGATAAATGGGAGATTATCTCCTCTCATCAAGAACGCACTAGCCGGGTCGTGCAATGGATAGACAAACAGCGTCATATGCCAATCAAACAGGAATTCCCCGGCGGCAGCTCCGAATACCATATGATCGGCAAAGACATGGTCAACGATCGCCAGACGGAAAAATGGGAATTAATACAGCACCAGGACCGTGATCAGAAAACCTCGCGCACACTCCAATGGTACGATCCCAAGCTCAAACTGCACATTCGCGAAGAGCTGCCCGGAGGTTATGTACGAGAACTGAAGAACATACAAGAGGGGTCACAGCCCGTTTCGCTGTTCGAGCTACCCCGGGGATATCAGAAAAAGGAAATGCCTGCACTGGACCAGGGGCGTGGCAACAAGCCTCGGGAATCAGATCGGCATAGGGATCAATAAATTCAGGACTGAATTAGCCTGTCGCAGAGATCTTTTCGGAATGCTGCCGAAAGAACTTGACCCTTTCGGCACTATGACAACCGGCACACAGCCCAAGGCCATGCCCGGTTGATCAACTATTTTCCGTCCGAGTCCTTAACCATATCCAGCATGAGTTCATTGAGCTTGGAAACGAATCCCGCGGGATCTTCCAGCTGACCTCCCTCGGCTAGAATGGCCTGATCAAACAACAGGTTTGACCAGTCGGTGAATTGCTTGTCCTCTGTCTGCTCACTCATTCGGGTAATGATCGGATGTGAAGGATTGACCTCCAGGACGGGTTTACTGCTTGGCATATCATGCCCGGCCTGTTTCAGGAGGTGCTGCATATACAGGGCCATGTCCTGATCATTGAGCACGATACAGGCCGGTGAATTGGTCAGACGATGCGAGACACGCACCTCCTCCACTTTTTCTCCGAGTACCTTCTTGATGCGCTTTACAATATCTTTAGCCTCTTTTTCAATCTTTTTGTGTTGCTCCTTATCATCCGCGGTCTCGATGTCACCGAGGTCGAGATCTCCTTTGGCCACGGACTGCAAAGACTTGCCATCGAACTCATTCAGACTGGAGGTCAACCACTCATCGACGCGATCGAATAACAGCAAGACTTCAATATCCTTTTCACGAAAGATCTCCAGATGTGGGCTGTTTTTTGCTGCCATAAAACTGTCCGCAGTGATGTAATAGACCTTTTCCTGACCCTCTTGCATGCGTGACACATAGTCTTCCAAGGATACTTCCTGCCCATCGCCCTCTACATGGGTAGAGGCAAAACGTAACAGCTTGGCAACCTGTTCGCGATTGCCAACATCCTCGCCCGGGCCCTCTTTCATTACCTTGCCGAATTCCTTCCAGAATCCCTGATATTTATCGGGTTCCTTGTTAGCCATGTCTTCAAGTAGTCCCAACACCTTCTTCACCGAACCGGCACGAATCCCATCGATCAGTTTATTACTTTGCAGTATCTCTCGAGAAATGTTCAGCGGAAGATCATTGGAATCTACAACACCGCGCACAAATCGTAAATATCGCGGCATCAGCTGTTCAGCATCGTCCATGATGAATACGCGCTGCACATAGAGTTTAATGCCGTGCATATGATCGCGATCAAAGAGATCAAAGGGCGCCTTGGAGGGGATATACAGCAGTGAGGTGTACTCCTGATTGCCTTCCACCCTATTGTGGGTCCACGCCAAGGGATCCTGAAAATCGTGACCCACATGCTTATAGAACGCCTGGTATTCGTCTTCGGTGACTTCCGATTTTGGCCTGGCCCAAAGCGCAGAGGCCTTGTTGACCGTCTCCCATTCATCGGTGGGCTTACCCTTGTCATCATCCTTCCTCATTTGCACGGAGAGCGGAATATGATCAGAATATTTGCTGATGATGGAACGCAGACGCCAGCCGTTGGTGAGTTCATCCTCCCCTTCGCGAAGATGTAAAATCGCCTCCGTGCCACGGGTCTGCACGTCGGTGTTTTCTATTGAGTAGGCACCGCTGCCGTCAGACTCCCAACGCACACCATGCTCGCTCCCCAATCCTGCCCGGCGAGTGATCAGGGTGACCTTATCGGCAACGATAAACGAGGAATAAAACCCCACGCCGAACTGCCCGATGAGCTTAGCATCCTGGGCCTGGTCGCCTGAGAGAGACTTCAAAAACTCCTGGGTACCTGATTTGGCAATAGTCCCGATATTTTGTATGACCTCCTCGCGACTCATCCCGATACCGTTATCTCGCACCGTGACAGTGCGAGCCTCAGCATCGAATTCGACCTGAATCCGCAAATCGGAATCATCCTCGAACATCGCCTGATCCGACAAGGCCTCAAAACGCAGCTTATCGCAGGCGTCCGAGGCATTGGATATCAGCTCGCGGAGAAAAATTTCTTTATTAGAATAGAGTGAATGAACCATGAGGTGCAGCAACTGCGTCACCTCTGTTTGAAATTCAAGTGTTTCTTTCTGGGCTTCAACTGACATAGCGATTCGATTCTCCGGGGTTTCAGACTACTCGGAGAAATAGGGATCAACGCTTGGAGTTTCAAGCCCTATAGGGAAATTTTCGAATGGAAATATCTAATTAAGGTTTAAAAACGAGAAGAGAAACTACCGTGACCGTGTTATTGTATCCGAGGATACAGATACCGTCGGTGCATTATACCCATGCTCAGAGGTATGAGCACCGGGCATGATAAATAAAAAAGAACCCAGCAGCGCGAACAAAAAAACGATTGTTACGAACAGGGGATAATTGAATCGAAAATTCATCTTATTCAGCTTGGCCTAAGACCTTAAAATTCCCTAGCATCGTGGTCGATGCGCAATGGGATACCAGAGCAACTTATTCCCTTTATAATTAATCGGTTACGCTGAGACAACATTAAGTATACTGAGTGTGATGCACGATATACGTTACTTATCTCTAGATCGACGGTGTTGCGTGTAACAAATTCATGATTTTCTATGCCACAACGGATATAGTCCATAGTTAAAAACATATCGATAACATACCCATGCGAAATAGGGACGAACCATGCTGAATTCCTGATTGCGTCAGGGATATCGTATAAATACCAACAAAACCTCCAATCCTTATAACACACTAAATCACTGAGTAACCACGATGGAATGGCTTTCTGATCCACAAGCCTGGATTGCCCTCGCAACCCTCACCGCTCTGGAAATCGTACTGGGGATAGACAATATCATCTTTCTATCCATCGTCGTTGGGCGCCTCCCAGCCGAACAACGCCAACTGGGAAGAATGCTCGGACTGGCAGGCGCCATGATCACCCGTATCGTATTGCTGATGTCTCTAGCCTGGATCATGCGATTGACCCAACCGTTATTCACGGTCTTAGCACAAGAGATATCGGGGCGCGATCTCATCTTGGTCATCGGCGGCCTGTTTCTGCTGTTTAAAAGCACCCAAGAGATCCATGGGGCTTTGGAGGGGAAAGAAGAGTCCTCCGAGACAGCGATCAGCGGTGGCTTTATCACCGTGATCATCCAAATCGCCATCATCGATATCGTCTTTTCGCTGGATTCGGTAATCACCGCGGTGGGTATGGCCGAGCATGTCGAAGTGATGGTGATAGCGATCATCATCGCCGTAATTGTGATGATGATATTCGCAAAAACAATCGGTGAATTCGTCGATACCCACCCAACAATCAAGATGCTGGCACTGAGTTTTCTCATCCTGGTGGGAATCTCGCTGATCGCCGAGGGATTTGGTTCCCATATCCCCAAAGGCTATATCTATTTCGCCATGGCTTTCTCCGTGATCGTAGAAATGCTCAATATCAATCTACGCAAAAAGACCAAGGTGGTTAGGCTGCATAAGCAGCTGAAAGAATAATCGATGGTAGACCTAAAACCAATGTCTGGCAGTCTTTGTAAGATACCGCTCAGCCCCTCTGAGAGCGCCACCACAACTCTTTTATAGAACAATCACGGCCCATGGTCATAACAATCATCGGGAGCGGGATAAGCGGCCTCACCACGGCCTTTTATATCAAACGCTTTAGGCCTGACGCCGAGGTCTACCTCTTCGAAAAAGAGCCCTACCCCGGGGGCACCATGCGCACCGAGGATATTGAAGGTTTTCTGTTTGAAGCGGGCGCTAACGGTTTTCTCTCCAACAAACCGGATACCTTAGAGCTGGTCGAATTGAGTGGTGCGAAAGAGATGCTGCTCAGAAGCAGTGATGCCGCCCGCATCCGCTATGTGTTCACCGACAAGTTGCATCAGCTACCGGAAAACCCCTTGGCCTTCATGCGCACTAGGCTGTTGAGCCTTGCTGGTAAACTACGCACCGCGGGCGAGATCTTGGTGCCACCGAGGCGGACTCAGGCAGATGAAACCCTCCAAAGCTTCGGCTATCGCCGGGTGGGCAAGGAATTTACGGATGTTTTTCTGGACGCCATGTCGGCAGGAATTTTTGCCTCGTCACCGGAGCTGCTCTCGGTCAATGCCGCATTTCCCGCCGTGGTGAAACTCGAGCAGGATTATGGTGGGCTTTTCAAGGGTATGATCAAGAAGAGAAAAAAGGAAGCTGGTCCAGGAGGCGTGCTGATGAGTTTCAAAGGCGGCGTCGGGCGCTATATTGATTATCTGGCGAACAGTATGGACGTCACCCTGCGGCTAGAAAGCGCTACCACCGAGATCATCCGCCATAGCGACGGCTATGTGATCAATGCCGGAGACACCACCCTGGAGACGGACAAGGTGGTGCTGACGACCCCCGCATTTGTCAGTGCCCAGCTGCTCCGCCCCATGGACACCGCCCTTGCCGATCACCTCGATGCCATCGACTATTCCCCCATTGCTATCGTAGGTTTCGGTTATGACACACTCGTCCATCCATTGAATGGTTTCGGCCTTCTAACCACCGCCTCCGCAAACAAAAAAATCTTGGGGATACTCTGGGACAGCTCCATATTTGAAGACCGTGCTCCACCAGGCAAGAAACTTATCAGGGTCATGATCGGTGGACAAAGAAATCCGCAGCTGGCGCTCAAGGATGAAGCCACATTGGTCCAAATAGCCTTGGAAGGCATACGCGAAACCATGGGTATCGACGACCAACCACAGCTTACCTTTGTCAAACGCTGGGAACGCGGCATCCCCAACTATAAACTTGGTCATCTTAACAATGTCGATACCCTCTTCAAAAGACTTGAAAACCACCCAGGACTCTATTTAAACTCAAATGCCTATTACGGCATAGGATTGAACGATTGTGTACACAACAGCAAGCAGTGCGCACAACGTGTCGTCGCTGATTGTGTCTAAGCCTTTTCATGTCAGCAGCCGTAGGTCAGATTAGCGCAGCGTAACCCGACACGCTATCTGTCGGGTTACGGCGTGTCCTGACTTCTGAGTTCAAATTGGAACCATCAATCACACGCCTAACCCAACCTTCTATGAGACTTCACTTGTCAACCCTCCAAACTGTATTATTTCTTCTGTTCTTTAAAAAATCCTGCTATTAAGCGACTCGGTGGGTAACTCGCCGTGGAGGGGCCAGGGATGGCCCCATAGCGTGCGAGTTATCCACCGAGGTGCGTTGTCGCGAAGTCCTTGTGGATAAGGTGGATATCAGGACGATATCCACCTTATCCACAAGGACCGCGGAATCCCGCTCCGCCGCTCCAGCTACCGCCCTTGAATGTCCGGTTATTAACATCCCCATTCGTATTGCTCGTCGTCTGTAAGATCCCATTCCTTTCGTTTGGCGGGTATTAAGAAGAAAATCAGGACAGGGCCTGTTCCACCTTCTATCCGTTCCGGCTCAAGGCCGATCACCAAAAACTGTTTGCGCAAATGCGCTCTGTCTTACCCGGTTAGAAAGCGCCCCTTCTACGTGACGGTGTTACCGTATGCAACACCAGGTTGGGTTACGGGCGCCTTCACCAAACGTGGAATTTCTCTGTCAGACTTCGCCTCCTATTCCAGGGGTTTGCTTGGACATCTTCGGCAAACCGAAAACACCGCTCTCTATTC
>JAAEPA010000579.1 GCA_024222475.1 Gammaproteobacteria bacterium
GCCGACATTGCCCTGCCAGAACAGCTTGCCGAGATAAGCGGTATTGATCGCAGTGTGAGTGTTACGCCAGTGCACCGCGCCGGGATAACCGCGCGAAATCGGGTCGTTGAATCCGAACCCCTGTTTCGGATCATGGCAGTCGCCGCAACTCAGCGAGGCATCGCCGGTCAGCTTGGGATCGAAAAACAGCAGCTTGCCCAGCTCGACCTTGGCCGCGGTGATCGGATTGTCCGGCGGCGCCGGTATCGGCATCGGTAGCGGTGCCAACGGCGGATCCTTGTCCGGATCCCCTTCGGCCAGGACGTTGCCACTACCCGAGGCCATTAACAGAAAGGCAAACGGGATCGATAACAGGGTCAATCTTTTTCCAGTTAATTTCATCATCGTATTCTCCATATGCGCTTAGTTATGGCTTTCAAGCCAGTTCGGGAGGGGCTCGTATTCCTGGGGAATGCTCATTTTCTCGACCGTCACCGGGGTGGTGCTGCTCAGACTTTCGAGAAAAGCCACCAGCTCCTGCTGCTCTTGCGCGCTGAGGCCGAGCGGCTTCAGTTCATCGGCGAGCGGATCGTCCATGCCGCCGCCCTGGTTGTAAAACGCCACCACGTCATCGAGCGATGCCAGCAGGCCGTTGTGCATGTAGGGTGCGGTATATTTGAGCTCGCGCAGGGTCGGGGTGATGAATTTGCCGACATCCGCGTAGCGCTTGCTGACGAAGAAAAAGCCAACATCGCGCCGCCAGTTTTCCTGGTTGGGCACACCGTGATTGGTCATCACCGCGCGGTAGGCGATATGGCGCAGCGGATCCTTGAACACGTCCATATTCTCCGGCATCCCGGTATTGTGGGGCATGCCGTCGGAAAAGTAGGAACCGTCGTGGCAATTGATGCATCCCGCCTTGCCTTCGAACAGCGCCTGCCCGTTTTGTGCCGCTGGGGACATGGTTCCGCTATCGAATGGTGTGTCCGTGGAGACCAGGGTGTCCATGAATGCGACCAGCGCCTTGCGTCCCTTGCCGGAACTGCATTCACCATTGAAGTTTTCCTGGCACATCTTGATGTAGACCGCATCCTGCTTCATGCGCTCATGCATCAGCCGCATGTCGATGTTCATCATCATGGTTTCGGTAAGCTGGTCACGCACCACGTCGTTCAGGTTGGCGCCCATGTGACCGTCCCAGCCCCATCCCACCTTGGCGAAGTCGGCCTTGTAGGATACGTTTAGAAGGGTCGGTGAATTGCGGAAGTGACGCGTACCGGGATAAGCGTCGGACAGGGCCATGGGCTTGCCTTCCTTGTCCACCTGCCGGGTAAAACCCTGGGTCGGATCATGGCAGGTGGCGCAGCTGATGGCGCCGTCCCCCGACATGCGCGCATCGAAGAACAGGCGCTTGCCCATCTCCACCAGGGATGCCTTGGGCGCTTTTCTCGCCTCCAAAGGTCCAATCGGGACAGGTGGGGTCGATTTCGCCTGTTTCATTTGCCCACTAGTAACACAGCTGGTCACACTTCCGACAACCGCGGCGATGATTGTGGTTGCCAGAGCCAGGCGCCACAGGGATTTTGGCTTGTATTGCATACTCATCAGCTGTCCTCCAGGTTGAGTATCACTTCGAGGTAAAAGTAAAATTTGCTTCCGCCGAGCCTTTTGCCGGCACGGTCAGTTTGGTTTTCTGAATGCCGAAGCGCGGGTGCCAGGCGGCGACTGAATATTCCCCCTCCGGAACATCGTCGAGGCTGTAGGTCCCGTCCTCATTAACCACGACGGCATAAGGATGCTTGGGCGCCATCATGAAACCAAACATGAAATTATGGGCCTCACAGTTCAGGGAGATATACGGGGAGCGCCGGGGTTTCAGCTTTTTGATGATGTCACCGGGCTCGGGTTGGCCAAAGTTGAACATGGTCCTTTTGACAATCCGCTTCTTCTCCACACCGATCATTTCGCGCGTGTTGATATTGTGCAGCACCGAATCCGGATCGCTGTGACGAATTACGATGGGGCCGGGTTTGACTACCTGCGCCCAGGGCCGGAAGCGACAGCCTTTTTGCAGGATGACATAGCCATCACCTTCCGGTGCGCCCCATTTTTTCCCCTTGGCTATCTTCTCGATGAAAACGAATGCACCGCGTAGCGCCCCGTCCTTGACGTCCACCCATACCACCTCGCGATAACCCGTGCCCTCGTCATCGCAAACATCGGGGTTCTTGGAGATGGTAATCCTCTCTACTGCGTCTTCGGGAAGCGCCCCGTCAAAGCTGAGTTTGCCGCTGATTGAACCGCCATCGGTCACTGCCCCTTCCACGTAGGCCGCGGCATGTACTGGCGTTGCTGTGGAAAAGAGTAACAGGCAACTGACGATTACAATTCGGATATTTTTGATGCTCATATGTTAGATCCCAAATATTATTCTTAATATTTCTGCAGTCATCGTTATATTGCAATATACGCGCCAGTTCAAAATCGATGGTAAAGAAAGTTCAAAAAGTCCTTTTAAATGAAGCGATTGCGCTACAGCTCGGCTGAAATCGAAAGCTCCATAACCCCCTGCCTATTGGCCAAATCGTTCAATTATTGTTTGACTGAATGCGCGATACAGAACGTTTTGTTCAACCGTCTTGTTACTCATGGTAAGAAATTTGGGAACTTCGTCCCGCCCGGGAACTTTATCGCCGGATACAGGCCACCGAGTCGAGGCCGGATGGAAAGGAATCCCCGCAAGATATACCGTGCCGGGAGTTGAAAGTGTTGATCAAGGTACTGTCGAAGAACAAACAGAGTGAGATCCAACCCGCTCAACTGGAGGTGGCACCGGATTCAAATCGACCGCGGTTTGGTCAATTGAAATTTTTCCTACAACCGGGCCTGGCTTTTTCGCCTGCGCCAGGTCAGCAAGAATAACCCTGCGCGCTATGGTGATTATCAGAAGCGGGGCACCCATACATATATTGAGACATAGCCGCGGCTTGAACCGCCCGCTTGATAACGATCCAAGCAGACAAAGTATATTTAGTGCTAGAATCCTTCTCCCGGAAAATAGCCATGAAAGCAAGTCTGAATACATGCAACGGGTTCGGCAGTTGATTTTGATCGAGTACAGGTAATCCCCGGTATGTTAAGCCATGCCCCCGTTCATCATCTTGACAAGAGACAGCGTATTATTCGCCAAAGCGTCTGGTTTGGACTATTGGCAACCATTGTCCTGATTTCCATCATCGCGGTACATTACCAGGTCTACTTTTCATCCGAGTCGCTTCGGCGTAGCGATCATGAAATATTAAATCTGGGGGCCGGTAGAACCGCGATTACGACGGAACTCTCCAATATCCAGTCCGATGTCAATTTTCTTGCGCGCCAGGCAGAGTTGCACCGCTACTTTGACAATTTTGATGCTGCTGCACGCGCGGTTTTAGGTCGTGATTTCGCATTATTTTCAAACCAGAAAAGTATCTACGATCAGATTCGAGTAATTGATATTAATGGGCAGGAAACCATTCGTATCAACAATCAAAGCGGGCAGGCAATTATTGTCGATCAAACACAGCTGCAAAATAAAACCGAACGATACTATTTCCAGGAAACCCTTAAGCTCGAACAAAACGAAATCTACATCTCTCCATTCGATCTCAATGTTGAGCATGAGAAAATCGAGATACCCATCAAACCGATGATTCGCTTCGGTACGCCTTTGTTCGACTCATCCGGTAACAAGGTTGGCGTACTGATCCTGAATTACCTGGGAGATCGTCTGCTCGGCAGTTTTCGCAGCACGACATCGGATATTGCAGAGCATGCCATGCTGCTCAACCACAACGGATATTGGTTAAGCCATTTTAATCGCGACCTGGAATGGGGGTTCATGCTGGATCATGAGCAGAGTTTTTCGAGCAATTTCAAACAGGAGTGGCAAACCATATCAGAAAACCAGTCGGGTCAGTTTGAAACGGCCAATGGCGTTTTCAGTTATGCCACGATCTATCCAGGCAGGGAGATTACAGGCATACGTAATATTCTTGACTCGGCGCGGTTAAGCCCGGAATATTATTATCAGCACTGGAAGCTGGTGTCTCATATTTCGTCGCTGGAGCTGGACAACCTGGCTACCAACTTCCTCCAGGATAATTTTCTTATATATCTGCTGATCTTTATTATCTTTCTGGCAGGAACTCATATTATTGCACGCCTGCAAGCACGCCATCAGATTGCAGAAATTGAAGTTGAATTTGAACGGCACTTCAGAACAGTTCTAGAATCGATTGAAATCAAGGTGCTGGCGGTCGATCTCGAGGGCAATATCACATTCTGCAACGATGCCCTGATCAATTTGTTGAACCGGGAATGGGACAAGCTCATCGGTAACAACTGGGTGAACGAAATTATCGCCGATCATTGCAAGAGTCTATGTACTAATTTGTTCCAAAAGCTCGTGACCGGGGCGCAAGATCCTGGTACACACGAAAGCTGGCTGGCAGGTCACTCGGGGAATGAATATCTGGTCAGGTGGCACGAAAGCTTTATGACCGATACCGCGGATAATCCAATCGGCCTGATTTTCATGGGTGAAGACATTACCCATGTTCGTGAAAACGAAATCAGGATCAGACAGCTGTCCGAAGCTGTCGAGCAGAGTCCGGCATCGGTGGTGCTCACCAGTATTGAGGGATTGATCGAGTATGTGAATCCAAAATTTGAAAGCGTTACGGGCTATAGCCTGGAAGAGGTAAAAGGGCAGGCTCCCAGCATACTCAAATCTGGAGAAACCAGTAGAGAAGACTACACCGGTCTATGGAAAACCATCAAACAGGGCGGAACCTGGCGCGGTATCTTTCATAACCGCAAGAAAAATGGCGATCTCTACTGGGAGTCCGCTTCGATTTCCGGTATTCGGAATCCTGAAGGTGAAATCGCCCATTTTCTTGCGGTGAAAGAAGAC
>JAAEPA010000580.1 GCA_024222475.1 Gammaproteobacteria bacterium
GAGCGGCGTATCCACGATTACGGCCGACTGAGTAAAATCACTTGTGAAAATAAGGGTCAAGCGAGGGCGTGTGCAATTTATGAAATATCCGGTCTAGAAACCCATGTCTTTTATTTCTCCTTTCATCTCCGAATACAATCGCCTCATCTCCCAGCACTAAAACATTTAAACATCGGGACGTTACTCGAATCACAACACAATAGAGTGGTATTGATAGGGACTTTACAGATGGGAAGCTTTCACACATTAAAATCTATTTTTCAATAGTTTCCTGCAAAGACAAACCAAGGATAAAACGGCCATAACGGTCAACGCTGAAGGATCGCCTCCTCCTTACCGGCTTTCTGCCGAACTCACACTCTGCTGTTTGCTACATGCTACCCGTAACGAAACCTAATTAGAATTAGGTTGCGTATTTCCTCTCTATAAAACGCCTTAGAAAGATGTATTACAGGCATGAGGACGATATCACGAATTCAGGATATGGGCATCCAAGGAGGTAACACTTCAGCATCTTGTAATCATTCCTAAAGAATTAGTAGCTCGTTCATTCCAATACAATCGAGTAGTGATAATGGCAACCCAGACCGAAAGGCTGGAAACGCAAAATCACCGGTCTAAGAGGCACAGTACCTTACGACAGCGGGATTACCAAAAACTCGTTTTATTTAAAACGTGTTTTGCGTTAAACGGATGAATCACCACCGCAGGCATTAATTCAGTGCAAACAGCGGCACAAAATTTCATCTTCTGCCCTCTTATCGGACTTCTCGGTTTGCAACTTCGCAACCGGAGACCGATTTATGATTTGCTTTGCAAAGTTTTTTTCAGTTATACGCCACAGAGTAAAACGGTTATTAAACTATAACCGCAACATAGGCCTAGATAAGACTAAGCGACTCATCAATCATCGCTCATCCAAGGGCCCTTCCCGACGCTTAACAACGGCAATTACTGTCACGAGTCTGTTGCTGTTATCTGGTACCTCAATAGCAACTGCTGCACTACCTTCCCTGAAAACCAGCAACGACGGACATTTCATCATCCAAGAGGATGGCACACCCTTCTTCTGGCTTGCCGATGACGCCTGGGGCTTACACAGTCGTTTGAACCTAAAAGATGCCGAACGATTTCTCGATACCCGCAAGTCCCAGGGGTTTACCGTCATCCACACCTGGTTAGCCTCAACCTGGATACTACAGAATCTCAATGGTGATGAACCTTTCCAAGGCGCCCTTAACAACGCCAATGCAATTCATCTGAACAAAGCCTTTTTTGAGCATATCGGTGAGGTCATAGATCTAGCCGAAAAAAAGAAATTGTATCTACTCCTGGAGATCGGACAGGTATTGCGTAAAAATGTCTCTAAATGGTGGATAGGCGGGTTCGGAAGCCATGGAGATCACGTAGCGAAGGCCTATGAGTACGGCTGGAGATTGGCCCAGATCTTGAAAAAAAAGGGTCAGACGCGATCTAACCTCATCTGGGGCCTAGGACAGGATACTCATCCCGAATGGGGCCAGCGTGTGGGTGATAAAAATGCGGCCAACAGTGCACGCAACTACAAGGAACTGGTCCAATCCATGGCCGAGGGCCTTGCCGATGCTACCAATGGCCTGCCGATGAACTCTCGCAATAGCCGTGCTGATTACAGCACCACAATGATGAGCTTTCATGTCGGCGCCACCGGCCCCAAAGGCGGCCCCAGCGGAGACCCCAGCAGCAGCTCCGAATGGTTTCACAAAGACGACTGGCTGGACTACAACGCTCACCAAAGTGGTCGCCATGATCGATATATTGCTGCCGTACATCAGCTGATGAGCGCTGACTATAATCGCTCCCCTACTAAGCCGGCGTTAGAGACCGAAGTCAGCTATGAAAACCAAGTCATAGAAGGCGAATCAGGAAAGCAACGCTATACTGCCTACCATTCACGTCTGCATGCCTATTGGGCGGTGTTCTCTGGAGGTGCCGGACACCAGTATGGGAACAACAATGTATGGCAGTTCTACGACCCGTCACGCTTTGCGCCCCGCGGTGAGGCGACCACCCATTGGGCCACTGCCATCAAATCCGCAGGGGCTAAACAAATGGGCTACCTGCGTAGTCTGATCGAGTCGCGCCCTTTCCTCGGCCGGATACCCGATCAGCATCTGCTGAGCAGCAAGCAGCAATCCAGCGGTCATGCTCGGTTGCAGGCCACCCGGGCCGACGATGGCAGCTACGCCTTTATCTACAGCACCAATGGACGTGATTTCGATGTAAATCTGGACCAACTATCAGCTCAGATCGTCAATGTCTGGTGGTATGATCCTCGTACTGGCAAGGCGACATATAGCGGCCAACTCGGCGCCAGTGGGGTACAGAATTTCGATCCACCAGGCGCACCCAGTGGCTCCAAGGCCTCGGAAGGTAACGATTGGGTGCTGGTGCTTGATGATACCAGCCGAGATTTTCCTGCGCCTGGGAGTAAGCCCCCCATTATAGTCGATCCGACGAATCAACCCCCGGTAGCCTCCGCAGGAAGTGACCAGACCACTATCGTTCCAGCAAATGCCAGTCTACAGGGAGAAGCGAGCGACGATGGCCTGCCCTCCGGCAAGCTAATTACCAAATGGAGCCTCGTCAGTGGACCGGGCAAGGTGACCTTCAGCGACGCCACGGCGGCAAAAACCACGGTGTCATTCTCTGATCAAGGCCGATATGTCCTACGCCTAAGCGCTTCCGACGGTAAATTGAGCAGCAGTGACGAGGTGACAATCACGGTACGTGACGAGCCAGGTAACCCCTTCGGCACACCTGCGAATCTCAAGGC
>JAAEPA010000581.1 GCA_024222475.1 Gammaproteobacteria bacterium
CATCGCCGCACGCATGGCCAAGGGCGATGCACCAATGAACGCTGCAATTGAGGGCATTCGGCAGGTCCTGCCCGGCATCGCCTCCTCTTTTGCGACCACCCTGCTGGTATTCGGATCCCTTGCCTTTATCACCGGCCAGATGGGTCAGATCCTGCGCGTGATACCCGCTGTGCTGATCGTGGTCTTGACCGTGAGTCTGGTAGAGGCCTTTCTAGTACTGCCTAATCACCTGAGTCATTCCCTGTCGCACATGAAAAAGAGGGAACCCTCGCGCTTTCGCCGCAGATTCGAACGCGGGTTCAACAACTTGCGCGAACGCGGCTTCGGACCGGTACTGGATCGGGCCGTAGAATACCGTTATCTCACCCTGGGTCTGGTACTGATGATGCTCATCCTGGCGGTAGCCATGCCCGCCGGGGGCTATCTTAAATTTGTCGGCTTTCCGGAGTTGGACGGAGACGTGCTGGAAGCAAGGGTGTTGTTACCCCAAGGGTCACCTTTAGCACGCACTGAGCAGGTGGTCCAACGGTTGGAGGCCGCGCTCAAGCGGGTCAACGAGCGCTTCAAACCACGTCAGCCGGAGGGTCAGGACTTGGTGCGCAACATCACCCTGATCTATGGACAAAACCCCGATGCCTTCGAAACCGGTCCTCACGTAGCGCGAGTGGTGGCCGATCTGCTTAGCGCTGAAGTACGCGATGCAGCGTTGGATGAGGTCATCGGCGCCTGGCGCCAGGAAATCGGTGAGCCGGCTGACGTCATCGCCATCAAGTTCACCGAACCCGCTATTGGCCCTGGTGGCCGCCCCATCGACCTGCGCTTGCTGGGTTACGATCTGCAACGCCTCAAGGCCGCATCACAAGAACTTCAAACCTGGTTCAACGGTTATGCTGGGGTCAACGACCTCAGCGACGACCTGCGTCCGGGCAAGCGCGAGATTCGGCTTCACCTCAAACCCGCAGCGGGTGTTCTGGGCCTGGACGCGCGCAATGTCGCCACCCAGGTACGCGGGGCCTTTCAGGGTTTGAAGGTGGACGAGTTTCCGGTCGGGCCAGAGACCTATGAGGTCAATCTAAGACTCATTGCCGAGGACCGCCTCGCTCTGGATGACCTGGACGACCTCACCGTCATGGGCCCCGAAGGCGCTTTAGTACCTTTATCGGTAGTGGCCAAGATCGAGGAGGTGCGCGGCTGGGGCCGTATCAACCGGGTGGATCGTCAACGCGCGGTGACCCTTCAGGGCGACGTAGATCGCAAGTTGGTGAATGCTCAGGAGTTGCTTTCCTTAGCCGAGACCGAGTTTCTCCCAGGGCTGATGAAACGTTATCCGGAACTGCACTACGACGTGCAGGGCGAGAGCGACGAGTCGGCCAAGACCGGTCAATCCATGGTCCGTAACGTATTACTGGGACTGATCGGAGTCTATATGCTGCTGGCCCTGCAATTCCGCGGCTACCTGGCACCAATCTCAGTAATGCTGGTCATCCCCACCGCCCTGATCGGCGTCGTCTTTGGTCATCTCGCCATGGGGCTGGACCTGACCATGCCCAGCCTAGTCGGTATGGCGTCGCTATTCGGCGTCGTGGTTAATGACTCTATCCTACTGGTGATATTCATCCGTCAGGCCCGAGCCAAGGGCGTCGCCGTTCCCTTAGCGGCAAAGCAGGCAGGACGGGCCCGCTTCCGGCCCATCCTGCTGACCTCCATATCCACGGTAGCGGGCCTGATGCCGCTGCTGTTAGAGAAAAGCCTACAGGCTCAGATCCTGATCCCACTGGCCGCCAGCCTGGCATTCGGGCTCATTGCCGCGACCTTCGTCGCCCTGTTCCTGGTCCCATCGCTCTATTGCATTCTGGACGATTTTGGTGTTTTGGGGGGATTGGAGGAAGATTAGGAGGCCGTCCGGGAATAAATACCGTAGCAGGGATAGCCATTTTGGGCCCATTTTTCGGTCAACTGAGGCGAATAGTGGGTACTATTTAACGAAAATCATGGAGACGGCGCCAAGACTCTTCCCTCTACCTAACCATTCACGACAACCACGGAAATACCGTCATCCCGGCATGGAAGCCGGGATCCAGTGCTAGGGAGAGGCAGCCCTAAGACTGGCAAACGGTTAAGATTACCCTCCATGGCATCTGGATTCCGGCAATCCATGCCGGGATGACGATACCTGTGAACGATTACTCTTTCTACTACAATTACCTGTGGCCAACACTATATTTTTCCTATTTATATGGGTATCCATTGGGTACACTCTAATGCTATGAAAAATGCTGGTCTTCGCATAGGAGTTCAGCGTGATCTGCGCGCAAAATTCTTGGATATCTGCCGGGCGCGGGACAAGCCTGCCACACAGGTCCAGGATGAATTTATGTACAGATAGGCAGCTCTGCACGATGCTTCAGCACGCAATACGGCCGAGGATTCAGCGAGCATTTCATTGGGGCGCACCGGGGCCGATAATAGACCGAAATAACGATGGCAACCAGGAACCAGACACCCGAACAGAAAGCGCGCGACAACATCGATGCGATGCTGGAGCAAGCCGGTTGGAAGGTTCAGGATAAAAAGAAGATCGATTTTAATACCGGTCCCGGTATTGCCGTCCGGGAATACGATACCGATGTTGGTCCCACGGACTATGCCTTGTTCGTGGACAAGCAAGCGGTCGGCGTGATCGAAGCAAAACCCGAAGTTTGGGGCCAGAAGATCACAACGGCCGAAGAGCAGTCTCATGGCTATGCCGCCGCAGCGTTCAAATGGGTCAAAAACAACGCGCCGCTGCCCTTCGTCTATGAAAGCACGGATGTTATCACGCGCTTTACCGATGGCCATGATCCAAGACCGCGTTCGCGTGAGGTATTCACATTTCATCGTCCCGAATGCATGCGGGAATGGCTAACCAAGCCCGCCACATTGCGCGGAAGATTGCATAGCCTGCCTGCTCTGGATCATACCGGTTTGCGGGACTGCCAGATCACGGCCACCGAAAATCTGGAAACATCGTTCAAGGACGACCGCCCACGCGCCCTGATCCAGATGGCCACTGGCTCAGGAAAGACCTACACGGCCATCACCTCGATTTATCGCCTGCTCAAACACGCCGATGCCAAACGTATCCTGTTCCTGGTCGATACCAAAAACCTCGGCGAACAGGCTGAGCAGGAGTTCATGGCCTATCTGCCAAACGATGATAACCGCAAGTTCACCGAGCTTTATAACGTTCAACGCCTGAAATCGTCCTTTGTCGCCAAAGACAACCAGGTCTGCATCAGCACTATCCAGCGCATGTATTCCCTGCTGAAAGATCAGCAACTCGATGAGGCCGCCGAAGAGATCAACCCGGCCGAGATGGTGCAACTCAGACAGCCGATGCCCGTCGTCTACAATCCAAAACTACCCATCGAGTTTTTCGATTTCATCTTTATCGATGAGTGCCACCGCTCCATCTACAACCTATGGCGTCAAGTACTTGAATATTTCGATGCCTACCTGATTGGCCTAACCGCCACGCCGGACAATCGCAGCTACGGTTTTTTCCGGATGAACGTAGTCAGCGAATATAATCACGAAAAGGCCGTGGCCGATGGCGTCAATGTCGGCAACGAAATCTACCTCATTGAAACAAAGCGTACGCAACAGGGCGGCACCCTGACAGCCAACCAGATGGTTGAGAAACGCGAGCGCCTATCCCGCAAACGACGCTGGGAGCACCAGGATGAAGACGAAGCCTATTCGGCTAAACAGCTCGACCGGAATATCGTCAACCCAGACCAGATTCGCACGGTCATCCAGACCTTCCGGGACAAATTGCCGCAGATCTTTCCAGGCCGTGAGGAAGTACCAAAAACACTGATTTTCGCCAAGACTGACAGCCATGCAGACGACATTATTCAAATCGTCCGCGAAGTCTTTGCCGAGGGCAATGAATTTTGCAAGAAGCTCACCTACAAGGCCAAGGAAGACCCGAAATCCGTCCTCGCGCAGTTCCGTAACGACTATCACCCGCGCATCGCCGTCACCGTGGACATGATCGCCACCGGCACCGACGTAAAACCGCTGGAATGCCTACTATTCATGCGTGATGTCAAAAGCCGCAACTACTTCGAGCAGATGAAGGGCCGCGGCACCCGCACGCTGGACTATGACGATCTCAAGAAAGTCACGCCGTCCGCCATCAGCGCCAAGACCCATTATGTGATCGTCGATGCCATCGGCGTCACGAAGTCCCTGAAAACAGACAGCCAGCCACTCATCACCAAACCCTCCGTCCCGCTCAAGGATCTGGCCATGGGCGTGATGATGGGGGTGCGGGATGAAGATACGGTCAGCTCACTGGCCGGCCGCCTCGCCCGCCTTAACAAGCAACTCGACGACCACGAACAACAGCGTATCGAGAAAAAGACCGGTGGCATTACACTCACGAAGATGGTCGGCAACCTTCTCAACGCCATCGACCCGGACCGCGTAGAAACCAAGGCCTGCGAAATTGCGCAGCAACCCGAAAACACCAACCCCGGCGACGATGCCCGCCAGCAGGCTCGCGATGAAATGGTTGGGCAGGCCGCCAATGTATTTACCGGTGAGTTGGTCGAACTGCTCGACGGCATCCGCCGCGACAAAGAACAAACCATCGACCACGAAAACCTGGACCAACTCCAGCGCGCCGAGTGGGCCGGGGATGCCGAAGATAACGCCAAGCAAATGGCGCAGGACTTCAGCGAATACCTGGAAGCCAACCGCGACGAGATCGAAGCGCTGACCATCTTTTTTGAAACACCACAGCGACGCAGCAAACTGACCTACGCCATGATCCGGGAGGTCTTTGAAAAACTAAAGACCGACCGGCCACGCCTAGCCCCACTACGCGTCTGGCAAGCCTATAGCCTGCTCGATGACTACAAGGGAAAACAACCCGTCAGCGAGCTAACTGCACTGGTCGCGCTGATACGCAGGGCCTGCGGGACCGATAGCACCCTTTCACCCTATGCCGACACCGTGCGCCGCAACTTCCAGAACTTGATCATGGCTCACCACAGCGGAGGTGGACAGAAATTCAATGAGGAACAGATGGACTGGCTGCGCATGATCCGTGACCACATCATCAGCTCGTTTCAAATGGATCGGGATGACCTGGACATGGCGCCGTTTGATGCACAAGGGGGTATGGGGCGGATGTATCGGTTGTTTGGGGAGCGGATGGATGAGGTTATTGGGGAATTGAATGAGGTGTTGGCGGCTTGATGTTGGAGACAATTCCAGTTGGTTGGGCGCATTGTTTGATTGGCGATATAGCCTATTTGAAAAATGGGTTCGCTTTTAAGAGCAAAAACTATCTTACAGATGGTATCCCAGTAATTCGAATATCTGATATTCAAGATGGAGTTGTCACTTCAGAAAATTCTGTGAAGGTTAAACTTGATAAAGATCTTGAAAGTTTTTCCGTACTAAACGGTGATGTACTTATTGCCATGTCAGGCGCGACAACTGGAAAATTTGGTATCTACAAATCCGAAAAAGCTGCATATCAAAACCAGCGCGTAGGAAATATAAAACCTCGGAGTAAAGACATAGGCAAACAATTCTTTTTCTATTTTCTGTATTCTGCGAAAAAAGAAATTGAAAAACGGGCTTATGGTGGAGCGCAGCCGAATATCTCTGCTGAAAAGATAGAAAGCATTCCTTTCGCCTTCCCTCCATTCAACGAACAACACCGCATCGTCGCCAAAATCGAAGAACTCTTCTCCGAACTAGACAAGGGCATCGAAAGCCTGAAGACCGCGCTGAAGCAGTTGAAGGTCTATCGCCAGACCGTGCTCAAACACGCCTTCGAAGGCAATCTCACGGCGCGGTGGCGGGAGGAGAATAAGGACAAGCTCGAATCAGCCAGCCAGCTCCTTGATCGCATACAAAAAGAACGGGAAGCTCGATATCAGCAAGAGATTGAGGGATGGAAGGATGCTGTTAAAGCATGGGAGGATAAGGGAAAAGAGGGGAAGAAGCCTGCAAAGTCTAAGAGGCCTGTCGTAACTGGAAACCCTGAGATACCAGGAGATTTAGCGAAGCATTGCGCTGACCATTGGACATGGCTGAAACTCTACGATATTTCAGAAGTGTCCGGCGGGCTAACAAAAAACCAGAAGCGAAACGCGCTTTTAAAAAAGATGAAATATCTGCGTGTTGCAAATGTTTACGCGGACAAATTGCTACTCGATAAGATAACTGAAATTGGCGTAACAGAAGAGGAGTTTCGCAAGCTCAAGCTTATCGCAGGCGACCTGTTAGTCGTAGAAGGAAACGGCTCTATTGATCAGATTGGACGGCTGGCCGTTTGGACTGGCGAAATTGACCAGATAGGCCACCAAAATCACCTCATTCGCGTAAGACTGATTGATGGGATGCTACCAAGGTTTTTTCTGCTATTCCTTCTTTCTCCATTGGGCAGAAAATTTATCATCAAACAGGCAAGTTCGACATCGGGCCTTCACACACTGAGCATATCAAAAGTGTCAGGGTTGCCTGTGCCAATCCCGAACCTCTATGAACAGGAAGCATTACTCACTGAAGTCGATGAAATTTTGTCTCGAATAGATAAGATGGAAAGTGATATTTCTGCCGAAGCAAAACGCAGTGAAACCCTCCGCCAATCCATCCTGAAAAAAGCCTTCTCCGGCCAACTCGTCGAGCAAGACCCCAACGACGAACCCGCCTCCGTCCTTCTGGAACGAATCAGGGCTGAGAAAGCGCGGCAGAAACCACGAAAAAAGACCGCGAGAAAACGCAAGGCGGCAACAGGATGACGTGGCATCATGACAGCTCCGGTAAGTTCATCGACGTCATTCACGCGCAGCGCCTGCCCCCGCGAAGGCGTGGGGCGAGAACCCAGTGGATCTCCTTAGGTTCAGTAGACGTCATTCCCGCGTAGGCGGGAATCCAGTATCTTGAGCCACTGGATTCCGGCCAAAAACATGCCGGAATGACGAATACTAAAGCGGATGAGCTTTTGAGCCCGAATGCGCCGGTATGACTACAAAGGGTACAACGGCAGCATGAAACAACCGACCGTTTACATTTTGGCCAGCAAGCGTAACGGCACGCTGTACACCGGCGTAACCAGTGACCTGATCAAGCGGGTCCATGAACATAAGAATGGCCTGATTGATGGGTTTACAAAAAAATATCGGGTACATCATCTAGTCTATTTTGAGCAATGCGAGGATATGATGTCTGCAATCACCCGGGAGAAACAGATCAAGAAATGGAATAGAGCCTGGAAGTTACGTTTGATTGAGGAAGGCAATCCTGAATGGGTGAATCTTTATGAAAGTTTATTGTGATTTCTGGATATCCTGTCATTCCCGCGTGGTCCCCGCCTGCGCGGGGATGACAGGGGACCATGCGGGAATGACGAGGGGTACTGGAATCCAGTCTTGCAGGATTAGCCCGTTTGTGTGAAAGACAACCTGATGAGGTACAAACCATGCTACTGGATGAATTACACAAGAAAAAAGCAGCTATCGAGGCGCTTGGCAACCAGTATGGAGCCCGGTATATCCGAGTATTTGGTTCTGTCGCCAGACGTGAAGAGCGAACGGATAGTGACGTGGACTTTCTGGTGGATTTTCCCCGAGGTTATGATCTCTTCGCCCAACGTTTACCGTTGGCCGAACGACTGGCGGATTTGCTGGGGCGCCGGGTGGAACTGGTGCCCGAACACGAACTCAACCGCCATATTCGCGAGCAGGTGCTGAACGAAGCGGTGGAGCTATGAATAAATCCTGGCAGCCTTATGCACGGCATATTCTGGATGCCATTGCGAAAATCCGGCGCATCGAGGCGCGGGGCGATCTCGCACAGGATGAAGTGCTTTACGATGCCGCCTTGCGAAATCTGCAGACCTTGTCTGAGGCCACGCAATTGCTGCCGGATAACAAAAAGGAAGCCTGGCCGACTATACCCTGACGTGAAATCAGCGGCTTCCGCAATATTCTCGTACACAACTATCTGGGAAATATCGACCCACTAACGATTGCCTCGGTGATCGACAAACATCTGCAACCGCTTGAAGATTGCATCCGAGCCATGCTGTCCGATGCAGGAGAAGTCGATTCATGAGTGCTACCCCCATTGTTTCCAAAGTCTGGAGCTTCTGCACCACCCTGCGCGATGACGGTGTCAGTTACGGCGACTATCTGGAGCAGCTCACCTACCTGATCTTTCTCAAGATGGCGGACGAATACGCAAAGCCTCCATATAACCGTGATGTCGGTATTCCACCTGAGTATGACTGGCAGAGCCTGAAATCAAAGCGAGGGGCGGAACTGGAAGGACATTACATCGAACTGCTGCGAGCGCTTGGCACCCGCAAGGGTATGCTCGGGCAGATTTTCACCAAGGCGCAGAACAAGATCCAGGACCCGGCCAAGCTATATCGTCTGATCGACATGGTGGACGATACCGACTGGGTGATGATGGGCGCGGATATCAAGGGCGATATCTACGAAGGTCTGCTGGAGAAAAACGCAGAGGACACCAAGTCCGGCGCCGGCCAATACTTCACGCCGCGCGCGCTGATTCGCGCCATGGTCGAATGCTTGCGGCCAGAACCCAGCAAGACCATCGCCGACCCGGCTTGCGGCACCGGAGGCTTTTTCCTGGCGGCCTATGATTTCATCACTAATCCGGACCACTTCAAACTCGATAAGGCGCAAAAGATCTTTCTCAAGCATGATACCTTCCACGGCAACGAGATCGTCGCGAATACACGCCGCTTGTGCCTGATGAACATGTTCCTGCACAACATTGGCGAGATCGACGGTGAGGTGACCATCTCCCCAAATGATGCCCTGGTCGCCGATGCCGGGCAGCGCTATGACTACGTGCTGGCCAATCCCCCTTTCGGAAAAAAGAGCTCGATGAGCTTTACCAATGAGGTCGGCGAGCAGGAGAAGGATGACCTCACTTACAACCGCCAGGACTTCTGGGCCACCACCTCGAACAAGCAACTCAATTTCGTCCAGCACATCCGCACCCTGCTGAAAACCACCGGCCGAGCCGCCGTGGTTGTACCCGACAACGTGCTGTTCGAAGGCGGCGCCGGCGAAACCATCCGCCGCAAGCTGCTGGAGAATACCGACCTGCACACCATCCTGCGCCTGCCGACCGGCATCTTCTATGCGCAAGGCGTCAAGGCCAACGTCATCTTCTTCGATAACCGGGAAGCCAGCCCGAACCCATGGACAAAAGAGGTCTGGTACTACGACTACCGTACCAACATCCACCACACCCTGAAAAAGAAGCCTATGCGCTTCGGGGATTTGGCCGATTTCATCAAGCACTATAGCTCCGAAAACCGGCATAAACGCAAGCCGGCCTGGGATGCCGAAAAAAATCCGGATGGGCGCTGGCGCAAGTACAGCTACGAAGAGCTGATCGCCCGCGACAAATCCAGCCTCGATGTCTTCTGGCTCAAGGACAAGAGCCTCACCGACCTCGACAACCTACCCGAGCCTGATGAACTCGCCGAAGAAATCATCGAGAACCTGGAAGCGGGCCTCAACAGCTTCCGGGAAGTTTTGGGTGCACTCCCGCCGGGGAAGACGAAGTAACAGGTATTCGATACTGGTCGAGTCCTGAATCTTGGCACATATCCACCGCACGCGGCCAGCCGCCTGTTTTAACCCGCCTGGTTCACGCTCACCAATAGGCGAGCAAGCGATCATCCACGAGCTTGTGCTCAAACCGCCGCAGCGGTCGGTTGCCCACTGCCACGCATTCACCGGACCTGACATCGAAGGCCCAGTTGTGTTTGGGGCAGGTCAGGCGGTCGCCTTCCAAGGCCAGATGGGGAATGTCAGTCACCTGATGCGGACAACGGCTATCGTAGACACAAATTTCCTGTTCAGTACGATAGACGAACACATGACGCCCTTCGGATTCAAAATAAGCCGCTTTATGTAAGGGTACTTGGTCCACCGCTGCCACATCATGCCAGTCCGGCTCTGCATCCAGACTCTCAGGGCGAAACTCCGGGATATCCATGTCCAGCAGGATGTCGGTGGCCCACACGATCTTAGCCAATCCCAATACCGGAAAAGCCATGAATAGCGCATCGAGGATCTCGTTTGGCGTGGCCCCGTTGCGCAGTGCACGAATCAGATATTGTCGGAATCCAGGTTCTGTTTTTACCGCAACCTTGGTGATCACGGAGATCAGGTCTCTAGTTCTAGTATCCAGATGCTCACCAGATTTTTTTAAAAAGCTAAAATAATACTTCATGGCCTCAGGGCGGGCCTTGAGCAGATAATTCAGCGCATCACTCATTGAAACTCCTTTGTTGTAAGACGTATGCGAAAAAAGATGGTTGGGGTGTAAAAAGTCCTATGAAACTGTTTTTCTAAGCTGATTCGGCAGTATCGCTGAGGGATCCACTCATGGTCCAGCATTTATAGCCTTGAGTTTCTCATCGCCCAGATACATCCGCATGAGGAAGTCAACGATTTCGGCGGAGCATTCTTGGATCGAACGTCCTTCGGTATTCACCCTAAATACAGGGATGTTAGATCCCTCCAAAAAGGCTAACCCTGCTTCATATTGGTCGCGCAATCGACGAAGATCCGGCAGATTCTCATGGGCCGAAAGCCTTTTATTCTGTTGGCGATGACGACGGCAAACCCTTTTGAATGCCGTTTCCGGGGTCACATCGAGATAGATATAAAGATCCGACAATCGCCCCATGGTTAGTTTCTCCATCACACGAACGCGGGTAGATATAGGGACCTTACTTAACACGGGAATATAGGAGACGATCAGGATCGATGGATCCAAGACAAGATCCCGATCCTCGAAGCAGAAAACAGGGTTATGATCTGATATCAGCGAGGCTTGGCGGAATCTGTGCCAACCTATCTTGATGCGGTTGAAAATGCTGCGTATAAATTCAAGAAGGGATGTAACACGACTTGTCTGCAGCCGACTTATATAGGAAAAGCGCTCATCGGTAACGTAAGCAATGGATTTCCATTCCATGATCAGGACAGGATAGTCTTTTCCTATGTGCGCGGCGGACTGTGCGATATTACTGCCCTTACCACTGCCATCTATCCCGATTACAGCAACCTCAATAGCCACCACACCCCGCCGTTAGCAACCATAGCCTGCTATCCCTAAGGGTTCCCCCAGATATTTTTACTATCATTTTTTCTTCTATTTATTTTGCGGCCAAACCATACCCGTTTTAACTATACCGTCGAGCCTCTCAGTTCGAATCCACAGAACGCAAGGTCTGCAACGGTGGACGCACCACTAAGGGATAAGTCGCAAGCACTCCGGCCAGACCGATACCCAGGCCGCCGCCCAGTATGCCCGCGATCCAAAGCCAGGGGTTGAAGCGATAATCGAGCTCGAACAATTCCGTCGAGAGCACCCATCCCGTAAGGCTTGCACAGGCACTGGCAAGTAATCCAGCCAATAATCCCAAGGTCACGAATTCGAAGCCCACGGCCAGCAACAATTGGTTTCGCTGCAAGCCTAAGGTGCGCAGAATAGCCGACTCTTGACGCCTGCTCTGCCCACTGGCCTGGATGCCGGCATAGAGCACCAGCAAACCCGCTGCCAGCGTAAAAAAGAACACATATTCCGCCGCCAAGGCGCCTCGATCCATCATTTCACGAATTTGCCCCATGATCGCGCGGGTATCGATAATAGTCACTGCGGGGAATCGAGCAACCAACTCGGAGATTCTTTGTTCCTGCCCCGGTGGTAGATAAAAGCTAGTGATATAGGTTGCAGGATACTTTTGTAGCAGCCCCGGTGTGCCGATAACAAAAAAATTCGGCTGAAAGGAATCCCAACGAACGGTGCGCAGACTGCCAACCCGTCCCCGGATAGACAAGCCGGCAAGATTAAAATTCAATTCATCACCCATCTGCACACCCAAACTTTGGGCTAGGCCCTGCTCAACGGAGAATATGGGCTCACCGCTGCGCTTATCTCCCCACCAATGTCCGGCAACGATTTGATTACCCTGCTGCAACATGCCGGCCCATGACAGATTGAATTCTCTAGCGACCAGCCGTTTGGCTCGATCCGACACATAGTCATCGGGGGATATAGCGGTAGCGTTGATATGGGTAAGACGTGCGCGCAGCATCGGATAGATACCCGCGATATCAAGCTGTCTTTGCTCCAGAAATTGCTCTAGATCAGGCACCTCATGGGATTGGATATTAATCAGAAATTGGTTCGGTGCCTCGCTTGGAATGGTACGCTGCCAGGCCGCCAGCAGGTCTATGCGCACGGTCGCCAGCAGCAAAATCGCCAGCATACCAAGCCCAAACCCGGTCAGTTGAATAGCGCTTAGCCCTGGATTACGGGCCAACCCCGCCAGGGCATAACGCCAAAGGGTGCCGCTACGCTGACGCAGTGGACGCAACAGCAACACCATGGCCCTAGCCGTTGTCAGTAGCAGGATCAGAGTAGCCAGGGTAGCACCGACCACCCAGGCAGCAAGCTTGGATTCCCCGGCCTGCCACCACATCAACAGCGCCATGGCGAGGAATGCACAAAGCCCTGAAACCCAATAGGCCGGTGGCCGTACAGTAAGATCCTTACGCAAGACGCGCAACGGAGACACTGAACCCAAGCGAAGCATGGGAGGCAGGGTAAATCCAATGAGCGTGGCCAGGGCAGTCCCCAAAGCGACACCCAAAGGCCGCCACCCCGGGGGTGGAAGTTCAGTGTTGAACCAATCGCCGATGAGATGCACTAGAAATAACTGGGCGAGATAACCCACCAGCATGCCGACGACACCGGCAACGATACCAATCAGTAACAGGCGCAGCAATAGTAAGTGAAGGACAAAGGAGCTGCTCGCCCCCAAGCAGCGCAGAATGGCACTGATATCGGAATTACGCTCGACAAACTGGCGAGTGGCCAAGGCCACCGCCGCTCCCGCGACCAATACCGCGGCCAGGGCCGCCAAACTGAGAAATCGCCTACCTCGCTCCAAGGCATTACGCAACTCGGGACGAGCGTTACTCATATGCTGCAAGCTAATCCCTTGAGGTATTCGCTCAGCCACCCAGTGTCGATATTGCTCAATCAAAGACCCCGGTCCGGCGACCAACAAGCGATGGCGAACGCGGCTTGCCGGGCTTACCAAACCGGTGGATGGAATATCCTCCAATGACATGAGCACTCTAGGGCCGAGCCGGAACAGGTTGCTGCCCTCGCCGGTATCGCGGCTTATTACCGCAGCCACCTCAAAATGGCGTTCTCCCAGAGAAAGGGATTGACCTGTATCCATCCCCAAGGCAACCAACAGTTTCGCCTCAACCCAAAGATAGCTGCTTTGGGGCGTGTCGTTTGACAATTGTTCCGGTTCAGCCAATGCCGGGCGAATACGCAGTTCACCCCTCAGGGGATACTCCGGACTTACCGCCTTCACTTCCACCAATTGGGTTCGCTGCGCCTGCACGACCACACTGGGAAAGCTTAGGGTTCTGGCGGTACGCAGCCCCAGACGATTGGCCTCGGCCCGGTAGCTGTCCGGGATGGGATCGTTGCCGGCCAGCACTAGATCGGCGGCCAACATCGCACCGGCCTGGTGTTGCAGGGCTTGATCTACCCGGTCGGTAAAAAACCCAACCGCGGTGACCGAGCCAATGGCCAGCGCCAACGCCAATACCAGAAGACGCAACTCAGCGCTAGACCCGTCACGGCGGATCAGGCGCCAGGCCAAACTCAGATCCTTCATGCCGCCACCGTCAGTCGCCCATTCTCCAACAGCAGACGCCGATCACAACGATCGGCAAGGCGATTATCGTGGGTGACGAGCAACAGGGCCGCACCACTATTTTCACACAATTCAAACAGTAGGTTTGAGATATGCCGGCTGGTCAGCTGATCCAAGCTTCCGGTGGGCTCATCGGCAAACATGAGCCGGGGTCGGGTGGCGAAGGCGCGGGCAATGGCCACCCGTTGCTGTTCTCCGGATGATAGCTGTCGGGGATAGTGATGTAGCCGGGCGCTTAGCTTCACTAGGTTCAAAGCGGTTTGCGCCTTTGCTCTGGGATCTGGATCCGCAATCAATTCCAGGGGTAGCATCACATTTTCCAAGGCGCTCATCCCCGGCAACAATTGAAAGGACTGGAATACGAAACCAACTCGCCCCACTCGCAACGCAGCCCGACCATCTTCGTCCAATGCCGAAAGCGATTGATCAAAAAGAACGACCTCGCCGCCCGTTGCCTTATCCAGGCCCGCCAGCAAACCGAGCAATGTCGACTTGCCCGATCCAGAGGCACCAAGGATCGCCGTTGCCTCACCCGGAATCAGTTCGATATCGACTGATTCCAGAATACTCAATACCCCCCCTGGCCCCAAGACCTTTTTTTTCAACTTTCGGGCAGTCAACAAGGGACGGTTTGCGCTAGAATCATGCGCCATGAAAAAACTTCTCCTGTTACTTCTGTGTCTATTCCCGTTCAGTCGAGCGGACGTCTCCCCAGTAGTATTGATCTTGGGAGACAGTCTCAGTGCCGCCTACGGTATGGATAGCGCCTTAGGCTGGGTAAATCAGTTACAAAAACGACTGCGACAACAAGGCTACCCACATAAGGTCGCCAACGCCAGTATTTCCGGAGATACTACCTTGGGCGGCCTAAGCCGCCTACCCGAGGCATTGAAACGCTTCAAACCAGACATACTGGTGATCGAACTGGGAGCCAATGACGGACTACGCGGTTTCAGTCTCGAACAGATCAGAAACAATCTACAGCAAATGATCGAACTCGCCCGCAGCGCAGATTGTAGAGTACTGCTCATCGGCATGAAGTTACCGGCAAATTTCGGTAAGATTTTTACCCAACAGTTTCAGCAACTGTATCAACAGATTTCAATTGATGAAAATACCGCCCTGCTGCCCTTTCTGTTAGATGGCGTAGCGCAGCGCCGGCAATGGATGCAAGATGATGGTTTGCACCCCAACGCTCAGGGACAACCTCGTATGCTGGAAAATGTCTGGCCACATCTGCGGCCTTTACTCGAAGCGACCCGATAGGCAAGCCACTGATGGGAGCGATCAGCATGCAGGTTTTATCTTTATCAACGCAAGTGAAGCGAAGGAGATTGGAGCACTGACACCAAAATATCGTCAGCTATCAGCAGTGCATCTACCTGATCGTGTAATTTATGAAATATCCAGGTTAGGTGGGTATAACCCAAGAAAACGCCTAGTGCAGTACTTTTACGCCAAGGTATTTTCGAGAACAGTTGTTAAATTTATCCAAACGAATGGGGTTGGATTAGGCCCAAGCACTGGCAGAACACTAAAGCAGAGAGACAACCGAGGGATGAAACTAGGCCAAAGAAATAGAGCAAGTTCGACCACTTGGCAGGAAATTGTAGAAAAACACGGCGTTGTAGAAGCCACAGACGCCTTGTGGCGAACTAACTCATTGATAATAATGGTGGGCCGTGGGCGATTCGAACGCCCGACCACCTGATTAAAAGTCAGATGCTCTACCGGCTGAGCTAACGGCCCGAAACGGGTTGCATAGTTTACCGCCTTGGGCGGGAATCGCAAGGGGGTAAAGTGGTTTTTTTAACCAGAATACCCATGACGGATGGATTTTCAGGAATACAGAGTGCGTCGAGTTTGTCATTGAGCAAAGCGAAACACGTAAATCATAGTTTTTTGCTATGGCTTTCATGGTCCAACGCCGCTATACGGCAAAGACAGCGCGCTAAGGAATGCGGATAAAATAACTTTCCTAACTAACACCGCATGATCGTTCGTATTCAAGGCGCGACAACAGGCGCATAACCCTGGCTATGTCACTGTTGCCGCAACGCTGAAGACGGTCGATAAGGCAAGTCAGATAGGGAGGTTATTTCAGTAGCATTTCTAAATCACTGGCATACTCATTCGTCATGGGTATAGCAGGTTGGATCCGCCATTTTTGCCTCGGCAAAGCCCTTGGCCCGCAGACGACAGGAATCGCAATTTCCGCAGGCATGCCCTTCGCCGTCGGCCGCATAACAGGATATGGTCAGGCTATAGTCTACGCCGAGTTTGAGACCCTGACGTATGATGTGTGCCTTGCTCAGCTTGATCAGGGGTGTGCGGATGCGCATAGGATCACCTTCCACGCCCGCCTTGGTGCCTAGATTGGCCATGGTCTCGAAGGCAGCGATGAATTCTGGCCGACAGTCTGGGTAGCCTGAATAATCGACTGCATTGACGCCGATATAGATGTCTCGCGCCCCGATCACCTCCGCCCAACCAAGGGCCACGGCCAGGAATACAGTGTTGCGGGCGGGTACATAGGTGACTGGGATACCATGTGTGGATCGCTGGGGAATTTCGATGGAGGAATCGGTCAGTGCCGAGCCTCCAAAGACGGAAAGTTCGATGGGGAAGATGCGATGCTCTTGCACCGCGGCGGCCTCGGCAACGCGCCTGGCAGCATTCAGCTCAATGACGTGCCTTTGCCCATACTGAAAACTCAAGGCATAGCATTCATGACCATCACGCGCGGCAATAGCCAGTACGGTGGCCGAATCCAGCCCGCCGGAAAGCAATACTACGGCTCTAGTACCCCGTTTCACCTTATTTTGCAGACTTCATACCGCATCAGCGACCTGGAACCTCTCCCCACAGCAGCTTGTGGAGTTGTATCTGAAAACGAACTTTTAGCTGATCTTCGAGTATCCAATCGGCTAATTTGCTTGCATCGAGCTGCGGATAGCTGGGAGAGAACAATACCTCACAGCGTTTATCTAGCTCAAACTCAATCAGTTTATCTCTGCCCCACAGATAATCTTCGCGGTCACAGATGACGAATTTGACCTGATCCTGAGGCTTGAGATGCTCGATATTTCGATAGCGATTCTTCGATTCTTCTCCCGATCCCGGGGTCTTTATATCCATGACCTTGATTACCCTTGGATCAACCGCACTCACATCCATGGCACCACCGGTTTCCAACGATACCTGATAGCCCTGGTCACACAAACGAACCAGGAATTCCGGGCAGGCCCTTTGGGCCAGGGGCTCTCCGCCAGTAATGGTGACGAATTCGGTCGAGTATTGCTGGATGACTCGATCGATTTCCGAGAGGTCCCACCAGCGACCGCCGGTGAAGGCATATTCGGTATCGCAATACCGGCATCGCAGCGGACATCCTGTCAAACGAACAAAGACCGTGGGGATACCCATGGTCTTTGACTCACCCTGTAGGGAATAGAATATCTCGGTAATTCGCAGGCGATCGACATTCAATTTATTGCTACCGTCAATCAATGGCCCTCGCGCTTCATCCGCTGGAGTCTCTTTCCGGCCAATCGCGCGACGGTGGAATTTGAATATTGTTTGCGCAGCGCGTTCAACACCTTTTTGGCCTCATCCCACTGAGCCAGCTCATAGTGTGTAAAACCGAGCTTCAAGGTGGCATCCGGTACCTTACTGCTTTCAGGGTAGCGCTCAAGCACCTTTTTGAATTCAAGCAGGGCGTTGGCGTAACTGCGAGACACGTAGTTGGCCTCCGCCAACCAATATTGGGCGTTTCCGGCGTAGACACTTTGAGGATATTTGCTTATAAAGGCGCTGAAGGCCCCGATGGAGTCCTGGTAACGTTTGTCTTTTAACATATTGAAGGCCCGTTTATAGACCTCCTGTTCCTCAGCGCTGTAGGTGCTGCCGCCTTGTTGTTTACCCCCTCCCGTTTTCGCCGGTTCCGTGGAAGGGCCTGGTTCTGTCTTAGCAGACATAGCGGGAGACGTCTTGACCTCCGAGCTGGTTTTTCCGCCCTCTAGGATCTGGAGACGTTGATCGATATCCAGATAGAGTTCTCGCTGGCGTTTCTTGAGGATATCGATCTCATGAAGGCCCTGCTCACTGTCACCACGCAGCAACCTGACCTCTTTTTGCATCGCCTCCAAGCGCTGATACATCTCCATCAACACCTGGTTTTGCCTTTCCATACGTGACAGACGCCTCTCCAAGGTATTGACCTGCTCTTCCAGATCCCGAATACCAGCGGAAAAGGCGGGCATGGCAATGGCGGTACTGATTAAGACTATCCACAAGAGCCGGGTAAAAATAGGCATGATTGGTATTTATTTCAGATCGATGTAGACAAGTTCTACTCTACGGTTGAGTCTCCAAGACTCCTCGTCATGACCGAAGGCCGCAGGTAACTCTTCACCATAACTGATCAATTCTATTTGACTCGCGGCCACTCCCTGCAATTTCAACAACTGGGACACCGACTGAGCACGCTGTTCACCCAAACCGAGATTGTATTCCCGTGAACCACGTTCATCGGTATGTCCTTCTAGACGTATCCTCTGCTGCGGATGATCGATGAGGTATTGGCCATGAGAGGTAATGGTTTCTTGCGATTCCGGGGTAACTCCCGATTCATCAAAATTAAAATAGATCACTCGTACAGACAGGGGACTGTCCGGATCGTTTAGCGGATCGAGCTGCAAGGCCGGGTCCTGCCCCAGGGGCATCGTGCTTACCGAGTCATCGGGCCCGGCAGCGGGCTGCCCATCAGCACCGGGCTGCCCATCAGCCACCTCGGGACCCTGAGCCGTGGCCGGTCCACCACCGCTGGTCGCACAACCGATCAACAATACGGTAAGAAATATGGCAACGATCATACGCAGCGTACCTATCTTCATGAATTATACCTATGTAGTTGACGATATGAATAGCAAGCTTACAAGACAAACTAAAAAGTTTTAAAATAGATCCCAATACGCTAATCTCGAAAAGGTGACCATACCGGTTCGCGTACATCGCCCTCCTGCAAGGTCAAGCGTTGGCGGACGCGCCCATCCTCGCTCACGGCGGCAAGCACCGCTGTATCACGATGGTCAGTGGCGTAAATGATCATGCTGCCATTCGGAGCAAAACTCGGCGACTCATCCAACTTGCCGTCGGTTAGAACCCTAAGCCCCCCGTTAATAAGATCCAATACCGCAATTCGGTATCCGACCCCATCGTGATGCGCCATGACGATCTGTCTACCATCCGGCGACACATCAGCTGCGGCGCTATATTTACCTTGGAAGGTCAAGCGCTTAGCCCGTCCACCACTGATCGGAATACGATACAGTTGTGGCCGACCGCTGCGATCGGAGGTAAAGATCAGTGATCGGCCATCCGGCAACCACACCGGTTCGGTATCGATGCCGGAGCTTCGGGTCAATCGAGTCACCCGCCGGGTTGCGATATCCAGCAGATAGATCTCCGGATTACCATCCACCGATAGGGTAAGCGCCAATTTACGGCCATTGGGAGACCAGGCGGGAGCACTATTGATCCCCTTCCTCGCAGACACCTTGTGCCTGGATCCACCCCGCAGATGCTGCACGAACACCTGCGATCGGCCATTTTCGAAGGACACATAGGCGATGCGCTCACCATCAGGGGACCACGCCGGTGACATTAGGGGGTGCGCAGAGGTGAATACGGTCTGGGCGTTATAGCCATCGGAGTCCGCCACCTGTAGAGAATAACGTTTGTTGCTTGCCGAGGGTGACAATTCACTGACATAGGCCACTCGACTACTGAAGGCGCCACGCAGTCCGGTAAGCTTTTCGTAAATCAGGTCACTGATCTTATGCGCCACCTTGCGTAGATCACTCTTCGGCGCCGGGATACTGTAAGCAAGTAATTTCCGCCCCCGAATGGCATCGAATAACTGAAATTGCACCTCATAACGCCCCTGTGGTAGAGGCTTGATACTACCGATGACCAGGTTCTCAGCACCAAGCCCCCGCCAAGCGGGGAAATCCACCGCCTGAGCCGTAGCCGGGCGCTGTGGATAATCCGCTACCGCAAGCGGGGAAAATTGTCCACTGCGATGTAGATCTGACGTTATGGTGGCGCCGATAGACTCGGGTGGCCCCCCGGTAGTGCCCTGCCAGGCAAAGGGCACGATGGCAATGGGTAAGGCCCCTTCGATACCCTGAGTAATTTCAATCTCCAGGACGGCATGGCTTCGAGCCGCAATGAGAAGCAAAAAACTACCGAGTAAAAGTACAGAAGCTGTCTGGTTAAAAAATGATCGGCTGCAAAGGCCTTGGAATTGGCCCATTTTTCCGATGCTTCTCATTAAATAGCTAAAGCTATTCGCCTTAAACCATCGAAAAACTGATCTCAATTCAAGACCTTTTCGCTTCGACCACTTTTCAACCAGACAGTTTCTAAATCTCGATCTCATAGTTCCTGAATACCGTCAGTTGTTGGGTTCAAATTTGAAATGCAATTCCCGGTCGAAAACCTGCGGGTCGGGTGGAGGTGGTAACGGATCGGCCTTCCACACCGCGCTCTCTACGGAGCGGCGGAAGCCTTCGTCTCCGCTGCAACGTTGGACCTTAACCTCCTGAATAAAGCCACCCGGCGCCTGTTTGACAACTACTGAACAGGAATCGCCCGAGCGCGCACTAGCGGGCCTTCGCCAGAGGCGTTGGATCTTGGCCGCGATGGCATCGACATAACGATCCGTCAGCGCCTTGAGCTTTCGATCCAATGCGGCCTGTCGGCGTCGCTGCTCGGCTGCCTTGATCACTACCGTCTCCTCCGCCATTATCGTGGCAAGACGTTGCTGTTCCGCCTTTTGCTCGGCCTCGCGACGTTGACGCTCCTGTTCCTTCTTTTTTAATTCAGCCTGCCGCTTAGCTTGCTCGGCGCGTTTTCTTTCTTCCTCTTTACGCTTGCGCTGCTGCTCCTTTTTCAGTTCGGCCTGCCGTTTGACCTCTTCGGCCCGTCTTTTTTCCTCCTTTTTGCGCTTCTTTTCTTCCTTTAGCCTGGCCTGACGCTTGGCCCTTTCCAGTTCTTGTTTACGTTTGGCTTGCTCGGCGCGTTCTTTTTGTTCCACGCGTCGTTGTTGCGCTTGTTCCTTTTTCTTCAGCTCGGCACGCTTTTTCTCATCTTGGCGGCGTTGCTGCTCAAGCGCCTGTTGCCGTTTGCGTTCTTCGGCGAGTCGTTTTTGCTCTTCTTTCCGCTCGAGTTCACGGCCGTCGATGGCTTTGGCCTTTACCGTGGGAATCTCCGGCTGAGTGATACTGCGCGGCTTATTACTCATTTGAAAACCCACCACCAGCATCAGCAAAGCCAACACATGGACCAATACCGCCACCAACACGGACGTGGGAATATGGCGTTTGCTCCGCGCCATAGCTCAGTTAGGTTCGTTTTTTGACGGAGGTGGTTCAGTGATCAGGCCAATATTATCCGCGCCGGCGTTCTGCAGCACGACCATCGCGGTGACAACGCGCCCATAGGCGACCTGATCATCACCACGGACATAGACCTGTAGATCAGGTTGCTGCGAAATAAGTTCCTTGACCCTGTCTTTAAGTGCCTCGAGCTCGACCGGTTTTCTAGGTTTCGGATTCTGATGGAGATAATACCGCCCCACCTTATCGACAGTCACGATCAGGGGTTCCGGCTGGCGGCTATCATCGGGTAGGGTCTCGGAAGGGGCATCGGGGAGATCGACTTCGACACCTTGTTGCAGCAGCGGCGCAGTCACCATAAATATAATCAGCAATACCAGCATCACATCAATGTAGGGAACCACATTGATATCCGACATCGGGCGCCGCTTACGACGGGCGGAAGAATAGGCCATGATCAGTCAGTGTATACCCATGACGAATGAGTCTTCAGGAATACGGAGCGCGTCGAATTTGTCGTAGAGCAAGGCGGAATGCATAAGTCATAGTTTTTACTATGGCTTTTGTATTCCAACACCGCTATACGGCAAAGGCGGCGTGCTAAGTAACCGGAAAACTCATTCGTCATGGGTAGACATCAACCCAATTGTTCATCGGCGCTACGGATCAGCGCTTGGCGCTGTAATAGCGACGTAAACTCTTCCATAAAATTATCGTAATGGTTCACCAGCCGGTCTACATTGTGAGAATAGCGATTGTAGGCAATAACGGCGGGAATTGCCGCAAACAAACCCATGGCCGTGGCAATGAGCGCCTCGGCAATACCAGGGGCGACCAAGGCCAGGGTTGCCTGCTGCATGTCGCTCAGGGCACGAAATGAATTCATGATACCCCAGACGGTACCAAACAAACCAATATAGGGGCTGGTAGAACCCACCGTGGCTAGAAAAGACAAATAGGACTCCAAGGAATCCACCTCTCTGGACAAGGCCACCCTCATGGATCGCTGGGCGGTATCCACTACCGACCCGGAGGTAATCTGATTACTGCTGTGGAGTCTCACATATTCCTTGAAACCGGAAACGAAAATACGTTCCATCCCCGAGAGATTCTTTTTTTTGCGTACTTTCTCATAGAGCTCCACCAGATCCATACCCGACCAGAAACGGTCTTCAAAACGCTCGGCCTCTCGCCGAGCATCCTTGATGATTCTCCATTTACTGACAATCATGGTCCACGAGATCACGGAAGCCAACAGCAGTAGAAACATTACCAGCTGCACTAACAGGCTGGCATCAATGACCAGCCGGTAAAAACTCATATCAACTTGCACTTTCCAGATCCTGCCTTAGCTGTTGAGGAATCGGTTTAGGTCGAAATGTGATCGCGTCAAGACTGGCAACCTTGACATGCCCTGTTGTGATTATTTCTTGCTCCTCTCGATCACCCGGCCGAGTGATTCTTTGCTCAAAGGTAAGTGTTACCCTGCCCAACTTAATGCCCATTACAGCGACTTGCAACAGATCGTTGAATCGCGCTGCTTTTTTATATTCTACTGCAATCGAACTCACGGCGAGCAACATACCTTGCTCATGAATCAAGATATCCTGCTCATAACCCAGTGCCCGCAACCATTCGGTACGCGCACGCTCCATGAATTTAAGATAATTCGCATGGTACACCACACCAACGACATCGGTGTCTTCATAATATACCCGCACAGGAAAAATAAAATCTCGCACACCCTACCCTATAGTGTCATGATCAAGTATCAATACCAAAGCTATAAAATCTTTAAGTAGTTACCGCATTTCGGAAAAGATCTCAAGACCAACAAGGGGCGCGGAGCTATCCTGACGACCATAATTCACTGCAATCCGCTGAACGGTTAATCCTGGGGTTCCAATAGATCAGGAATGGCACTGCTCGGGGCCACTTCTTGCGGCGCAGGCAATCCCAGGTGCCGATAGGCCTTGAGAGTCGCCACGCGCCCTCTGGAGGTGCGCATCATAAATCCTTGCTGGATTAGAAAAGGTTCGATGACATCCTCTATGGTGCCACGTTCCTCACCGATGGCTGCCGCCAGGCTATCCACACCCACCGGACCACCATCAAACTTTTCGATGACCGCGGACAGCAGCCGGCGGTCCATGTTGTCGAAACCCAGCTCATCGACATTCAACATCTCCAATGCTCGCCTGGCGATACGCCGGTTGATTCGGCCATCGGCCTTGACCTGCGTATAGTCGCGCACCCTTCTGAGCAGTCGATTGGCTATCCGCGGGGTACCACGCGAGCGCCGGGCGATCTCACCGGCGCCTTGGGTCTCTATCACCACATCCAGTATTCCCGCGGATCGCAAGACAATCTCGCTCAACTCCCCGGCCGAGTAAAACTCCATGCGTTGAACGATTCCGAAACGGTCTCTCAAGGGAGAGGTGAGCAATCCTGCTCGGGTGGTCGCCCCAACCAGGGTAAACGGCGGCAGATCGAGCTTGATCGACCGGGCGGCGGGCCCCTCACCGATGACGATATCGAGCTGAAAGTCCTCCATCGCCGGATACAAGACCTCTTCCACTACTGGGCTCAATCGATGAATCTCATCGATGAACAAAACGTCATGGGGCTCCAGATTGGTGAGCAATGCCGCCAGATCGCCGGGACGCTCCAGCACCGGCCCGGAACTGTGACGAAGATTAACCTCCAGCTCATTGGCAATGATATGCGAAAGCGTGGTCTTACCCAGTCCGGGCGGCCCGAAGATCAGCACATGATCCAGCGCCTCCCCCCGGGCACGCGTGGCGGAAATAAAGATTTCCATTTGTTCGCGCACCACCGCCTGACCAATGTATTCTCGCAGCAAACGTGGACGTATGGATGGCTCCAAGCGCCGTTCATCACCCTCGATTTTAGGGTCGATCAACTCTCGGGGATTTTCACTCATTTCAAACTTGTCTTGAGGGCCAGACGGATGATCTCCTCCCGGCTCACATCTGTGGTGTCTATCTTTCTTACCATGCGACTGGCTTCCTGCGGCTTATAACCCAGCGCCACCAAGGCCTGGATGGCGTCTTCTAAGGGATCCATAACGGGATTCTGTGATACTACGGCAGAATGGTTCGGATCCGTTACGGCGCCCGTCATCAGGGTATCCAGCCGATCGCGCATCTCCACGATCAGGCGTTCGGCGGTTTTACGCCCTATTCCAGGCAGTCTGACCAAGGAGGCAGTATCGCCCTGCTGAATACAACGTCCGAAGGTCTGGGCGTCCATCCCCGAGAGCACGGCCAAGGCCATCTTGGCCCCTACCCCGGTAATTCTGAGCAATGCGCGAAACATACGCCGTTCGTTCTCATTGATGAACCCAAAAAGCACATGCGCATCATCACGCACTTGCAGGTGCGTAAACACCGTCACCTGTTCACCGATCTCGGGGAGCACGTAAAAGGTCGACATAGGCGCCTGTAGTTCATACCCCACTCCCCCAACATCGAGCATCATATCCGGCGGTTGTTTAATCACTAATTCTCCTCGCAACCTGCCGATCATATTATTTTATCCATGGAATACTATAGAAGAGTGCTCACGTTTGCAGAAGCATACTACCGAACACGCCTGAAAACACCTGCGGGGAATCGCCTCAACGTTGCGATAGTATGGGCATGGCAGAGCGCAGCGGCCAGTGCATCCGCCGCATCG
>JAAEPA010000582.1 GCA_024222475.1 Gammaproteobacteria bacterium
ATTTCGAACAAGAAATGGAACGATGGACTATCTCGCAAGGGTCGCAAGGCCGTTAAGCGCAACATCGTCCCCTTTGCCGTTGCCTCGCTGAACAAGCTTGAACGGCGGGTGAGAAAGGCCGGCGCTAAAATCAATTCACTCTCTGATGATCAGCTCCATCGTCTGCGTATTCAGTGCAAGAAACTACGTTATGCAAGTGAATTTTTCACTCCTCTTTTCGGTAAGAAAAAGATGACTGCCTACATTAATCGTTTGAAAGATTTGCAGGATATGCTGGGCATGATGCACGACATTGCAGTGATTGAAGAAGATATCCTGGGACCCGTTAAAGGGAAGGTCAAGAACAGAAAACTCGATAAATTTAGCAAGACCTTCGTCGCTAAGCAGCGTAGCCATTATGGCGACTCTAAAAAACAAATGCTCCGGGCCTGGAAGGAGTTAAAATCTACTAAGAAACCTTGGAAGTAGTTGCAGTATTGCTTTTACTACCCAAAACAATGGTGCGCACGGTGCGCCCTACGCAGATTGAAGTAGGGTGCGCCGTGCGCACCATTATAGATTTAAATTCTGACTATCTATAGAGCCTGCTGAGCAGCATGTCGACCAGTGTCGTTGCTGCGTTACTAAGGGTGCGGGCTCTATGTTGTACGATACCCAGGGCACGCTTTAGACGTAGATGCTCTATCGGTATGCTCTTCAAGTGCTCGCTCAACATGGTTCTGGGGAGGACACTCCAACCAAGACCAATAGTTACCATCATCTTGTTGGTTTCAAGATAATTGGTTTCCAAGGCAACCTTGAGTCGCAGGCGATGTTCGTCAAAGGGCCTGACTACGATAGCGCGGGTGAAGGTGTTTACGGCAGGCAGGATGGCCGCGTGATCCGCCAGTTCCTCAAGTCCGATGTCCTGACGTTCCGCCAGCGGATGATCCCGGGCAATCACGATATCTAGCGGATCATCCCAGACCTTGGTAGGCAGCAACTTGGGGGATGCCTTGAGGGGTAAGGTCACTACTGCGAGATCCAATTGTCCCTGCTCTACGGCGTTGCAACCGGCCTCGGAGTCCATGAAGTGCAGATCCAGTTCCACCTGTGGAAACCGGTTGGTATAGCTGCGCAGTACCGGGGGTAGCCGATGCAATCCAATGTGATGAGAGGTTCCCAGGCTCAATCGGCCACGGATCTGCCCCGACAGATTGGCTATCATTCTACGGCTTTCCTCCATTTCCCCCATGATATGAATGGCCCTGGGCAACAGGACCTCACCGGCCGGTGTCAGGGTGATGGTTCTGCCAATGCGGTCAAAAAGACGGGTCCCGAGTCCTTGTTCCAGGGTGGCGATCCGTTTGCTGACGGCGGGTTGGGTCAGGTGCAGTTGATCCGCCGCTGTCGAAAACGATCGGTCCTGCGATACGGCGACAAAAGCCTTTAAGGCATTAAATTCCATCGTGGCATGTTAAAATATAATATTCCATATTGGAATATAAAATATGAATAATATGAATTTGTTTTATTGTTGGGCCGGAGTTATGATGTCCCGCACGATTTAATGGAGTGAGACGATGGCTGCAAAGACGCTCTATGACAAGGTTTGGCAAGATCATGAGGTGCGCACCGATGAGAGTGGCACCTCATTGCTGTATATCGATCGGCATCTGGTGCATGAGGTCACATCACCGCAGGCCTTCGAAGGCCTGCGTCTGGCCGGGCGCAAACCTTGGAGGACGGGATCCATGCTGGCGGTGGCGGATCACAATGTGCCGACTACGGACCGCGATCAGGGGATCGCCGATCCGGTGTCTCGTCTCCAGGTGGAAACCCTGGATGATAATTGCCTCGAATACGGTATCACCGAATTTGACATGAATGACGCGCGCCAGGGCATAGTGCATGTGATCGGGCCTGAACAGGGTGCTACATTGCCCGGTATGACCGTGGTTTGCGGTGATTCTCACACCTCGACGCATGGCGCCTTTGGGGCATTGGCCTTCGGTATTGGTACCTCCGAGGTGGAACACGTCATAGCGACGCAGTGTCTGGTGCAGAGAAAATCACGCAATATGCTCATCAGCGTGGATGGTCAGGCAGGACAGGGTATTACGGCTAAAGACATCGTACTGGCTATCATCGCCGAGACAGGCACTGCCGGAGGTACCGGTTTCGCCATCGAGTTTGCCGGTGATGCGATTCGGGCCTTGTCTATGGAAGGGCGGATGACGGTGTGTAACATGGCCATTGAGGCTGGCGCCCGAGCAGGATTGATCGCGGTTGATGATAAGACCATCGACTATGTTCAAGGTCGGACCTATGCCCCGGTAGGTCCATTATGGGAGCAGGCTGTCTCGGCCTGGTCTGAATTGAAATCGGATTCACAGGCTCACTTTGACCGTGTATTGCATATCGATGCGACCGCGATACGGCCTCAAGTGAGTTGGGGAACCTCGCCCGAGATGGTGGTATCCGTGGATGCCTGTTTGCCGGATCCTGCCGCAGTCTCTGACCCCGTCAAGGCTGAGAGTATGCGCAGGGCATTGCGATACATGGGTCTGCAAGCGGCAATGCCGGTAACCGATATCATCTTGGATAAGGTGTTCATCGGTTCCTGTACCAACGCCCGCATCGAGGATCTGCGGGCCGCTGCCGCCGTGGTCAAAGGGCGCAAGGTGGCAACAGGCGTCAAGCAGGCACTGGTGGTGCCGGGTTCGGGCCTGATCAAACGCCAGGCCGAGCAGGAGGGTCTCGACAAGATCTTTACCGGAGCGGGGTTCGAATGGCGTGAGCCCGGTTGCTCCATGTGTCTGGCGATGAACGAAGATCGTCTGCAAGCGGGTGAGCGCTGCGCCTCCACTTCTAACCGTAACTTTGAAGGGCGTCAAGGTCAGGGCGGCAGGACCCATCTGCTCAGCCCTGCCATGGCGGCAGCGGCAGCAATCGCTGGGCATTTCGTGGATGTGAGGAATTTCTAATCAGCTTCTTAGTAAGGAATGCTACCTACACACTTCCCTATCCGGCTTGCCTGATCGTCCGTCTTTGGCGTTGCGATAACAGTGACATAGCGAGGCTATGCGCCTGTTATCGCGCCTTGAATACGAACGATCATTCGGCGCCAGTTAGGGAAGTTATTTAATCCGCATCCCAAAGAGCCAAGACGACGTC
>JAAEPA010000583.1 GCA_024222475.1 Gammaproteobacteria bacterium
CGGTTGACGGTTGACGGTTGACGGTTGACGGTTGACGGTTGACGGTTGGCAGTTAACGGTTGAAAAACTGGCAACTGGCAACTGGCAACTGGCAACTGGCAACTGGCAACTGGCAACTGGCAACTGGCAACTGATTTATGAGTTCTTCATTTGAAGATTTGGACGTATGGAAAAAATCATGTCGACTGACTGTGAGGCTCTTCGAATTGCTGAGGGAGTGCCGGGAGTATGGACTTAAAGATCAGATGTTACGCGCATCTGTCTCGATACCGTCGAATATTGCGGAGGGCAGTGAAAGGAAAAGTATTCCTGATTTTCGGAGATTTTTAAACATCGCAAAAGGTTCGGCTGCTGAATTGAGAACACAGGTTTATATCTCGAAGGAAATTAACGTGTTTTCCAGCAGGGATGCGAAAGAACTGATTGCAGAGTTGAAGTTGATATCGAGAATGCTTCAAGCCCTACATTCTTCACTGAAGAACCGTAAACCGTAAACCGTAAACCGTAAACCGTAAACCGTGAACCGTGAACCGTGAACCGTAAACCGTGAACCCTATTAAAGTCATGCTGGTAGACGACTCCGCTCTAGTGCGACGAACATTGAGCGAAGTGCTTTCATCTGATCCGCATATCGAGATTGTTGCCACAGCTCAGGATCCTTTCGTGGCGGCGCAGAAACTGCGCAAAGAGGTGCCTGATGTGATGATTCTGGACGTGGAGATGCCGCGAATGGACGGTATTACTTTTCTGCGGAAGATCATGAGTCAACACCCACTGCCGGTCATCATCTGTTCCACCTTGGCAGAGAGAGGTGCGGAGACCACCTTCAAGGCATTAGAGTACGGCGCGGTAGATATTGTCCAGAAACCTAAACTGGGTACCCGACAGTTTCTTGAGGAGGCAAAGGTTCAGTTGACCGATGCAGTAAAGGCCGCTGCCAGCGCCAAGCGTATGATCCATAAACCTCGCCTGGTAGAGCCCAAACTAACGGCCGATGCTGTACTCCAGGGGGCCAGTGGCCGGGCCATGGCTAAGACCACTGAGAAGGTTATCGTAATCGGTGCCTCCACGGGAGGCACTGAGGCCGTGCGCCGTGTACTGGAAGTATTGCCTCAAGATACTACCGGAATTGTTGTGGTGCAGCACATGCCGGAAGGATTCACGGCCTCCTTTGCCAAGCGGCTCAACGAACTTTGTCAGATTAAGGTGAAGGAGGCCTCTGATGGCGATTCAGTACTGCGAGGCCATGCCTTGATCGCGCCTGGAAATAAGCATACTTTGTTGAAACGCAGTGGCGCTCGTTACTATGTCGAGGTGCGTGAAGGCCCACTGGTCTCTCGCCACCGGCCATCAGTAGATGTACTGTTTCGATCTGCTGCACGATATGCAGGGCGCAATGCCGTGGGCGTCATCCTGACGGGAATGGGGGATGACGGTGCAACCGGGATGAGGGAGTTGCATGACGCTGAAGCATTTACCATTGCACAAGACGAAAAGAGTAGTACGGTTTATGGGATGCCGAAAGAGGCCGTAGCAAGAGGCGGGGTAGAGCAGGTTTTGCCACTGGACCGGATAGCATTGGGCATCCTTGGTGCTACGGATGACAATAGTCCAGCGAGTGGGAAAAGCGTTGTCTGAGAGTGGCGAGGGAATAACGTTTATCAGGTAAAAAACTGCACAAACCATTGGTGCACTCGACGCACAATTGAAAATTGATTTCTGATTTTCTATAGCTTATGAAAAAGTGTGCAGTGCCCAGTGGGACAAAGTTTTTCAATCGTTTTACGATGGCTGAAGACTAATTATGTTACATGCAAAGACAAAGATTTTCCTTCATCCGGGTGAATTTGCTTTTGTCGGCCCAGGGGATCATCTCCACACATTGCTGGGTTCCTGCATATCCATCACGCTCTGGCACCCACAAAAAAAAATCGGGGGCATGTGTCACTTTACGCTCCCGGGACATCCCAAAGTGCGCTCGCTAAATAGAAAACCCGATGGACGCTACGCGGAGGGCGCAATGGAGTTGTTTAAGGAAGCCATTGCTGAGAAAAAAACGCATATAACGGAATATCAGGCGAAGATCTTTGGCGGAGGTAACATGATGAGGAGTGTTGGTGACAATGTCGATGACACTATTGGGACAAAGAACGCAGCCGCTGCAATGCAGCTATTGATGCAAGAAGGTGTTGAGATTTTGGTGGCTCATGTGGGCGAGTTCGGTCATCGACGTATCGTTTTCGATATATCAAGCGGAGATGTGTGGGTGAAGCACCAGCCGGTGACTGGAGGGACCAAGGCCAATCTTTGCGGCAGGACATGAGTTAGGGAAGTTATTTCCTTCGCATTCCCTATCCAAAAAAAGCGGAGGTTCAAAAGCCTCCGCTTACTGCCAGGATTCCTACCCTTCGATCTCAACCAATGCCTCATCCGGGTTTACGCTGTCGCCTTTGACGACATTCACTGCTACCACCTTACCGCTGATAGGGGCCTGGACCTCGGTTTCCATTTTCATGGCCTCGGTGATCAGGACCGGATCGCCGGCCTCGATCTCATCATTCTCTTTGACCAGTACTTCAACAATGACCCCTGGCATGGAAGTCGTGACATGGCCCTCCTTGGTGGCGCGCGGGCGTTGTCCATTGGAAGACTTTTTACCGGGCCTGGCAGGTACTGCACCCTGGGTGCCTCCGGTGAGTACCACTTCATCCAAGGTTTCCACCAGGATCTCTGTGGGGACTCCATCCATGTGGAGAAAAAAGCGTCGCTCGGTATCGCTTTTTTGGCCCGTGCCCTTGACCTCGATGTGGTAGGTCTCGCCGTGATAGATCACGTTGAAATCCGTTGGGGCGGTATTGGGGGAGGACTCGCTTTCGTCAGGAATGGGTTCCAGGGGTTCAGGCTGTAAGCTTCCTTCGGCCCGGTCCTTGAGAAATTGGCGACCGATTTCCGGAAACATGGCATAGATCATGACATCTTCATCGGTCTTGGCCAACTCACCGATTTGGCGGTGCAATTCGTCCATTTCATCCTTGAGCAGGTCTGCCGGTCGGCATTCAATAACATCTTCGTTGCCGATAGCCTGCTGGCGCACCACATCGTTGACCGGTCCGGGTGCCTTGCCATAACGTCCCTGCAGGCAGAGCTTGACCTCGTTGGTGATGCTCTTGTAGCGCTCCTTAGTGAGAACATTGAGTACTGCCTGGGTGCCGACGATCTGTGATGATGGAGTCACCAGAGGCGGATAACCCAGATCTTCTCGGACCCTGGGAATCTCTTTGAGGACCTCATTCATGCGATTCAGGGAACCCTGTTCCTTGAGTTGATTGGCCAGGTTAGAGATCATCCCGCCGGGGACCTGATTGATCTGCACCCGGGTATCAACACCCGTATAATCACTTTCAAATTGGTGATATTTCTTGCGTACCTCGTAGAAATAAAAACCAATCTCTTGCAATGCCTCCAAATCCAGTCCGGTATCGTATTCGGTGCCCCGCAGGGCGGCGACCATGCTTTCGGTGGGAGGATGACTAGTGCCTCCGGCCATGGAGGAGATTGCCGTATCGATGTGCCGACAGCCGTTCTCGATACCCTTGAATTGCGACATCTCGGCAAGCCCAGAAGTGGCGTGGGAATGAATGTGTACGGGCACCTCCAGAGCCTCAACCATGTCGTGGATCAGTTCGCCCGCGACCATGGGGGTTAACAGTCCAGCCATATCCTTGACTGTGATGCTGTCACAACCCATCTCCTGCATTTGCTTAGCCATTTCTACGAACTGGGCATTGTCGTGCACCGGGCTGGTGGTGTAGCTGATGGCCCCTTGGGCGTGCATGCCGGCTTCTTTAACGGCTTCAATCGCCACCCGCAGATTTCGTACATCGTTAAGGGCATCGAAGATTCGAAACACATCCATGCCATTATTGGCGCTGCGCTTTACGAAGGCCTTGACTACATCGTCCGAGTAATGCCGGTAGCCAAGCAGGTTCTGGCCGCGTAACAGCATTTGTAGGCGGGTATTGGGCAGGGCCTCCCTGAGCTTACGTAGACGCTCCCAGGGATCCTCCTTTAAGAACCGCACACAGGAGTCGAAGGTGGCGCCACCCCAGACCTCAAGCGACCAGAAGCCGATCTTGTCCAAACGCTCGCAGACCGGCAACATGTCTTCGGTGCGCATCCGGGTGGCCAGCAGGGATTGATGTGCATCTCTTAAGATGGTTTCGGTGATATGTACCTTATTAGGCATCATCAGACTCCTGATCTGTGCTATAAGCCCGCGTGGGCGATCACTACGGCGGCCAAGGCGGCGGCGATATCGTGGCGATGTGGTTTAGTGGAAAATTCAGTGAGATCCGGGTGGTTTTCTACAAAACTGGTGTCGAAACGGGCACTGCGAAAACCGCTCGATTTAAGAATCTCTTCGTAATACGGAATGGTGGTCTTGACGCCGTCGACACCGATATCCTTCAAGGCCCGGTAGCCCCTCTGTAACAACTCATCCCAAGTGTCGGCCCAAACCGTGAGCTTGGCGCACATGGAATCGAAATAGGGTGGGATTTCATAACCGGCATAAATTGCTGAATCGGTACGGATGCCGGGGCCGCCGGGACAATAATAACGAGTGATACGGCCGAAACTTGGCAGGAATCCATTCTTGGGGTCCTCGGCATTGATGCGGAATTGCATCGCATAGCCGCGCGCCTTGACGTCTTCCTGGCGGTATCGCAGTTTATGACCGGAGGCGATGCGGATCTGTTCCTTGACGATGTCGATTCCGGTGATCTCCTCGCTGACGGTGTGCTCCACCTGCAGGCGGGTGTTCATCTCCATGAAATAGAAGTTACCCTCGGCATCCAATAAAAATTCTACCGTGCCGGCATTCTCGTAGCCTACCGCCTTGGCGGCCTTGACGCCTAGAGCCCCTACCATTGCTTGCTGATCGCTGGAGAGCTGGGGGGAGGGTGCGATCTCTATCAATTTCTGATTACGCCGCTGGATGGAACAGTCCCGCTCGAACAAATGAATGACATTGCCATGGCTGTCGGCCAGGATCTGCACCTCGATATGCACGGGGTTAACGACGCACTTCTCCAGAAATATATCGGCGTTGCCAAAGGCCTTGGTCACCTCGGAGATGACGCGATCGTAGCCTTTGCGCAGGTCATCTGCGTTGTTGCAGCGACGTATGCCCCGACCTCCTCCGCCGGTAGTTGCCTTGAGCATGACCGGATAGCCGATTTCCTCGGCCTGTTCCAGGGCATTGTCCAGGTTGCGGAGGTTACCTTCGCTGCCGGGGATCACCGGTATGCCGGCCTCGATCATGGCGCGCCGGGCCTCAGTTTTGTTGCCCATACGTCGTATGACCTGGGCACTGGGACCAATGAATCGGATACGGCGTTTGGCGCAGACTTCGGCCAGCTGGGGGTTCTCGGAGAGAAAGCCATAGCCGGGGTGGATGGCCGTACAACCGGTCTCTACGGCCAGGTTCACGATGCGATGGGCATTGAGATAACCTGCCACGGGGTCCGGCCCGATGCTGTAGGCCTCATCGGCCTTTTTGACATGTAGGGCACAATGATCGGCATCGGTATAAACCGCCACTGAACGTACCCCCCCCTCCATAGAACGGATACCCATCTCTGCGCAGGCACGGATGATGCGCACCGCAATTTCGCCTCGGTTGGCGATTAGTAGTTTATTTATCAAGTTTCTGCCCTCCTGACGGCTTGTTTCTCCCGCCGCGGTATAGGCCTAAATACAGTGGTCATACCGAGACAGGAGGGGCTTTGTCGGACTTTGAGTTATTTAGCTCGCTAAGGTCTAATTTATATAACTGCATTTGCTCGCCGCGGTGCGGGTATCCATATTCCGGCCGCGATTGGTATGGTCTTCGATCTCGGCGGCATCACCTGCCATACGTCCATAGACAAAGGTAGTAAAGGCTGCAGATTCCATACTCTGCTCGCTGATTTCACCCGAGACAAAGGGTTCCCAAAGCATCTTCAGCAGAATGACTGCAATTACTGCGTCTATGTTCACGCAATAGACATTTCGACTGACACCGTACTTGGCCAGAGAGAGGACCAATTCATGATAAAATTCATGGAAAATGTTATAGGAGCCGCGTTCCTTGAGCAGTTTGCTGACAAATACCTCTCTGGGATCGAAGTTGACGTCTTTGCCTTTGAATATCGGGTGGTTTATACAGGGGATCTTAGCATAAGACAGGTTACCTTCGGCCTTGGCCTTGGATTTATAGGCCAAGTATTCCTTGGCGTATTGGGCGGTCATCTCGGTCAGGTCCAGACCATGTGCGGCATTACCAGGATTGGCCAGCGTTTGAGTTCTAAATCTGTCGATGAGAAATGCCATGGCCTCGAAACCGTTGCCTCCATGGGCGTAGCCGGCGTGGCTGAGGAATCCTACATAGGCCTTGTTGATCTGCACCCGGTCGGGGACCTCGGGACCATCGGCGCTGACTGCGCCTTTGCAGCCCTGGGCCGAGATGGTTCCCGGGCCATTGGTGACGGTGAGTCCTAATAATACTGACAATGCAAACAGCTCGCCTTCACTGGGACGCTTGCCCAGCAAGGCCAAATGGGCCGTTTCTCCAAAGCTCCACTTATCCATCAGCTCTTGGTTGGAAACCGAGACAAAATGGTCTGCCTCCTGCTGTGCCGCTGCGGGGGTTACCCCTACCAGGGTGCTGAAAACCCGGAAGTGCCAAGGCATGTTGTTCAGGGTGTTCATGGACAAGCGCTTGCGTAACAGCGCGCCCCAGGCCAAGTGGCAACAGATCGCGGCCAACATCGCATCAGCGCTGATATGTCCCTCGGTCTGCTGCTCAAGGGCCTCCAGGAAGCGGATGAATACCGAATCCGCACCACGGGCCCCCACCGCGGCGATCATGGCCGATCCGCGCGCATCGGGATCCTTACTAATCAGAGCATCCCGAAGCTCAGGATCGGTGAGTGCCGCATCCAGGGGATTACTGAGATCGAAGCCGGAAACCCCTGGATCGCTCAGGCCGGATTTTTTGAACAGTTTCACCAGGGCTTGGCTTGCCTCGCGTGCAGCCTTGACATACCCAGGGCCGAGGATGGCCATGGATGAGGCAAACACGGTGTTCGGGCTGTTGCCCGCCTCACGCGCCGCGTCGGCGGCTGCCAGCATGGGGGTGCCATGTTGGTTGATATAGGCGTGTAGGGCGACATTTGCCAGTTTCCGGCCATTATCATCCGGATACTGACGCACCACGGACATGACCAGGTTGTCTTCGAAGGAGTGAATGGCGGTATCCAGGACGCTTACACCGTTTAGTTGGCTGACCTGGGTCTTGGGGTCCATCATGGAGGCACCTGAGGTATCCTTCAGGGTTTGGCGTGGGAATACGGTGCCGATTTGATTGCTGAGTACGGCAACCTGCTCGTTATACGGAGCGATGGCTTCAACCACTGGCAGCTGCAATTCCTTGGGCAACTCGATTCCCTGATCATTGGCAAACCAGCATTTGAGCGACAGGTCGCCTTGGGGCGCAAAATCTGGTTGGATGCCGTTGAGTTCCATGACCCTGGTCAGGGCCTCGGGGATATGGGCAATATTGGTCACCACGGCCCCTTTCTTGGTACAGATCGGGTTCTCAGGGGTATAGATCCCATCCACATCAAGTTTTTCCATGAACCAGCCTTCTTTCGAAGAGGCTTTGTCGCCTGCCCCGGCGATGGCCCCGGCATGTCCACAGGCCCGGGTCAGCTTGTCTTTCCAGCGTCCTACGATACAGGCGACCACGGGCTTACTAAATTCCAGGTCGTACTCGTAATAGCCACCGGGCTCGATGTACATCAATGCCGCCTTGCTGCGATCATCGTTATGAAAGGCGTGGGTGAATTCGGCCGCAGAAAAGTGGATATAGAGGTCTTTGCCCGAGGAGAAGGAGATCGTGGTTCCCCAGCCTTCGGTGAGCAGGTAGGTCGCCATGGTGGTGGTAAAGTTACCGGAATTGGAGAATACGGCAATGGATCCGGGAACCATCGATTCCTCCGGTGCGTTACCCCCCAGGGCGCCACCGATGCGCACGTGGTTGTGGGCATCGCCTATGCCTAGGCAGTTGGCGCCGAACACGTCTACGCCCTGCTGTTGACAATACTGGCGGATGATCCGGGCGTCGGATACGGGGACCTTTTCGGTGAGGATGACGACCTTGTTGATCTCGGGATTGACCCTCACGGCCTCGATCACCGAGTCCCTCACCCCGGCGGGCGGCACATAGACC
>JAAEPA010000584.1 GCA_024222475.1 Gammaproteobacteria bacterium
AGGAGGCACATCATGAATGTATTAAGCGAATTTTTCGGTGAGACTATTTTCACCTACACTCGCAGTCAGGCCATTACCGATGGCGTGTTGGTCGATGTATCAAAGACCGCGCGTGAAGCGGGCTTTCGCTGTCCCGTCGCCATGACGCAAGCCGCTTGGGAAGACAATGTCGCCTGGTCTGAGTCGGATAGTCAACGCCAAGGCCCTCAAGATCTTGATGGCAGACTGTGGGATGTCTTGACTATGGCGCAGGGTGCAATACGCTCAGCCTCGGGCCATGAGCAACAGTTGATCTACCGGTTCCTCCGTATTCCTCGTGATGGTGTCACGAAAACCCCATCGCTAACGACACTGAAGCTGGTGACCGGACCAGGAGATGCTGGTGAACAAGTCATCACCATCATGCTCGTCCATGAAGATTAACCGTGTTCTACAATAGCTGTTTAAGAAGGACACCAATTAAACAGCCCATTCAATAACGACCTATCTGCCCTGCCCATCATCTCGATGATGGGCAGGATTCCCTTTTTTTCGTTATCCCTTCTTTGGTAAAGGTGTGTTCATCTAGCAATTATCTTGCCTGATCCCGCCTATTTTAGCCCATTAATCATCATTGCTTTACTTATGATTTTCTATGGTTAGCCCGCGCTGATATTGCTATACCTGTATCCATGAATAACACAAAGTCAACGCTATCGCGTTAGCGATGAATCTATCACTTAAATGAGCATGAAAAACGGTTTTCAGCTGCTGACGATTATTCTGGCAATGACGTCAATACATAGCCATGCAGACGATCAGGCCATGCGTGTGGCACGGTATTCCGAGATCGCACCCGTAGCCACTACAGGGCAACGAAATCCGCTGGAAGTGATGGTACAAATCCACTTTCCAAAAAAAGTGGCCACCTTGGGCGAGGGATTGAGTTACTTGCTGGCCCGATCAGGCTATCGCCTGGCGCCGGCAAACGCGTCTGATCCTCAGATTGAGGTGCTCATGCATGCCGCCTTACCCGATGTGCATCGACAGATCGGCCCTATCTCCCTGGTCCACGCATTGACGACCTTGGCCGGTCCCGCCTGGCAGCTGATCATTGATCCGGTTAACAGAATGCTCAGCTTCGAG
>JAAEPA010000585.1 GCA_024222475.1 Gammaproteobacteria bacterium
ACCTACTGCGGAAAAGCCATTTTGGCTAGATTTTCCGATAAAATTCGTTAAATATGCCTAATATTCGCCTTATTTAATCGAAAAATCTGGCTCAAAATGGCGTTCCCTCGCTACGATTCCTATTCTCGGACAGCCTCCTAGTGCGGACAAGTCTGGCTGACCAGGGGACTTTGGTAGCAGATTGCATCGAGGTAAAAGCCACCGGCGAATCGCTAATGCAGGTAGCCATTGGACAATTCCATTGAAATGATTGGCGCGCGTTGAAGAAGAAACTTCGAACCGCCTTTTCGAGACCCTCGAAGAATGGAATACTTATCTTGAGCGCCATGTGCCCTATTATCAGGGGCCAAGACCATGAATTCCAGCCACGACACATTTATACGGGCTTCGGATTCATTTCACAAGGCCGCTTTTGCAAATCAAGAGGTTAGTGGCAAGAAGAAATCAGCGCCTCCTTTCTCACTACGCCTGACAGCGGAAGAGCGTGCCTTGCTCGAAAAACAGGCCGGTAGTCGGCCTTTGGGGGCAGTTATCCGTGAGCGCCTGCTCGGGGATCGTGCGCACAAACGCCGCGCATCCAGAAGGCCCCCCGGGTTGATGAAAAGCAGATTGCCCTGGTTTTGGCAGAACTGGGCCGTTCAAGGCTGTCCTCCAATCTCAACCAGCTCGCCAAATCCACCAATATGTGAACACTGGACATCTCAGGGGATGTCGAACAGGAATTGCACGACACCTGCGGTGCGGTACTGGCCATGCGGGATGCTTTGTTCACGGCGCTGGGCCTTAACCTGGAGAGCGGGAAATCCTCCTACGCCAGGGTTACGGAGGACTGACGTGATCTTGCACGGCAATCAGCGTTGCGGAGCTAAAAATCTGGCCTTGCATTTGCTCAAGGAAGAAAACGAGCATGTTGACGTGCACGAACTGCGCGGGTTTACCTCTGACAACCTTGTCTCAGCCCTCAACGAAATCTACGCTGTAAGCCGGGGGACGCACGCGAAAAAATTCCTTTTCTCCTTGATCCTTAATCCACCTCCCACGGAAAATGTCTCGACGGACGTGTTTGAAGATGCGATTTGGCGCATTGAACAAAAACTGGGCCGGAGCGATCAACCCCGCGCTATTATTTTTCATGAGAAAGGTGGCCGCAGGCATTGCCGCGCGGGCTCATGAATTCCAGGCGGCGTGATCCGAAAAACTGCACGCTGGCAGAGTGGCAGCAAGCCAAACGGATCGGCAGAAATCCCCGTGAGATAAAGCGCGTCTTTCAGGACTGCTGGGCGGTCAGTGATAATCAAAGCGCGTTTCAGCAAGCGCTCAAAGAGCGTGGATATACGTTGGC
>JAAEPA010000586.1 GCA_024222475.1 Gammaproteobacteria bacterium
ACCTACTGCGGAAAAGCCATTTTGGCTAGATTTTCCGATAAAATTCGTTAAATATGCCTAATATTCGCCTTATTTAATCGAAAAATCTGGCTCAAAATGGCGTTCCCTCGCTACGATTCCTATTCTCGGACAGCCTCCTAGGGCCCGCCGAACATTGATTTGAGAAAGGTATGGATAGACCAGCTCTTCTCACTTAGATCTTGAATCTGCAGATGAGCCTCGGTCGGTTTTTCAGCGGGGATCTTATGACTATGTGAAGTGTCTTGCTGCTCTTCAATCCAGGGTAATTTTCGGTAAGTGGTCAGTTCGTCGATGCTTAACAAGGGGTATTTGACGATCTCGAAATAGGGAGAATAATCGAAGTCCCTGGGTGTGAATAGCTTAGTATTGCGTTCTTTCAGGCTCATTTTCGCCTTCTCGTGGCTGATTAACAATGGCAACACGGGAAAGTTTACCTCGTGAAAGGCTTGGGCGATCATGGTGGAACAGACCGTTTGGGTCGGCAGTCCGGAATTGTGTTCGAATAGACTCGAACGCCAGCGACGCGGCAGGATTCCATACGGGAACATGAAGCGGGCCAGATCGAGTATTTGGCGGATATCGTATCCCAGGGTGACACAACCTACACAATAGCGAACTACCTTTTCGGTGTCGGCGTGGGACAGTCCCTTGGGCCGGCAAATCCTGACATGGAAATCCTTGTATTTGCTCAGTGGCGCGATGAAGGTGCCCTCTCCCAATAGGGCTTCGATCATCAGCGGCTCCCCCGGGTCGGCGTCGTACAAGTACTGGATATAGTCGCGAAGATCGAGGTCTTCAATGTCATGGAGGCGCCCGATATAAAGGGCCGCATGGCTCCACGAACTCAGGGTGATGGTTTTGATGATCTCGCTTACCCGGCTACGACCCTCGACCAGTACCACGTCGGTGGGCTTGATCTCATGGCGCATGCGCTCGTAATCGGACAGATGAGTGCTAGGATCTGCCGGTTCCTTAGTGAGCCACTCGGTGACCGTATCCCAAACCTTTTTTTTAAGCCGTTTGTATATCATGTATTTTCCCGGTGGCATGGGATGCCAGTGCTCTATCAATGTAGGTGTACGGATTCAGCGT
>JAAEPA010000587.1 GCA_024222475.1 Gammaproteobacteria bacterium
GCCAACCTACACACAAGGGACTTTTGCGTCACCCTCCTGAGGGAGAATGGACCTAACAACAAGTGCTTATCGAAAATAAGCATTGGTTTGCTAATATGTCAAAAAACTAGAACTAAGGGCTTAGTTGTTACAATAAATTTATAGTTATAAGTGTCAAGATGTCCGTCAAGCAAGGCGTGAGGAAGGTGAATAGTGAGCTATTTGTGTCCTTCCGGCAGACGTGCGTGACCCATTGACACCGAATTGATTAGGATGGCCCTCGTGTAAATAACTATCGACATGAGGTGCATTATGAACGTACAGGAATCAAAGAAATTAACACTGGAAACCGTTTCCAAACATTTCAAGGAATGGCGAAGTAAGAAAAAGAAAGGGGAACGGATACCGCAGCAATTATGGTCAGAGAGCATCGCGTTACTCTCCGACCATTCTGTGAACCGAATCGCCAGGACCTTGCGTTTGTGCCCAAACGATATAAAGAAACACCGGGATGCGCTGACAGTACAAGGAAGCACAACGACACCTGGTTCACCCGCGATGACGTTTATCGAGATCGATCAACCGCTCGTTGGCACGGTGGCGGCGCAAACCGCACTGATGGAGCTGGAACGACCGGATGGATTGCGCCTGCGCATTCAACCGGCCAATGGTGCTGATATGTTGGCGCTAGCCGCGCGTTTCATGGAGGTCTGAACATGTTGCAGCTCTCACCTCAAACCCGTGTCTTTTTAGCTGTTGAAGCTGCCGATTTCCGCCGCGGCATCGACGGTCTAAGCGCACTGTGCCGGCAACGCATCGGCGAAAATCCTTTCGGAGGGGCGATCTTCGTCTTCCGCAACCGCCGACGCACGTCGCTGAAACTGCTTTGCTACGACGGGCAGGGGTTCTGGCTGTGCCAGAAACGCCTCTCAAAGGGGCGGCTGAAGTGGTGGCCCTCCACCCCACAGGCAAGCATTAGCCTCTCGCATCGTGAACTGCAGATCCTACTGTGGAACGGCAACCCCAAGGCGGTCGATCTGGTCGATGACTGGCGGCGAGTGGCTTAATGGGTCTATTTCGGTTCCCAGGGTATCGCGATAATTCCAGGGCAGCCAGGCGCCGGGATCGCCAAAGAGCGCAGAACGGTTGTTCACCAAAGCCGTCAGGTAGTCCAGGGGGTTGATGCCGTTCAATCGGCAGGTCTCGATCAGGCTGGTTATGACATCACCCACGTAGGCGCCGTGTTCGTTGGCGTAGAACAGGCTGTTTTTGCGTATCCGCTGGATCATCTTGAGGGCCCGCTCCGCGCTGTTGTTATCCAGCGGCGCCCCGGGAATTTTTAAAAACCGGGTCAATGAGTCCCAGCGATTGAGCAGGTAGTTGAAGGCCCCGCCCAGACGGCTGTTGGGCTCCACGCAGCGATCTTCAAACTGTTTTTCCATCCAGACCTTGAGCTCATCCATCACCGTGCGACTCTGTTGCTGGTGATAGGCGAGGCGCTCCTGCGGGGTGAGTTTTTGTTTCTTGCAATGCGCCTCGTTCTTATAGACCTTGGCGATGGCATCGATCACATGAGTACATTCGTCGGGAAAATACGCCTCGAGTTCAACAAAATTCCGGCGTCCGTGAATGATACAGTGGATCTCGAGGGTTTGGTCCTGATGCTGCTTGGGGGTATTGGCCGACAAACCGTCTGACATCCATTGAATGGGTGGGAGATCCGGATCTCGAAAGGCGAGGATATCGTCAAGATTCTCACCGGCGTGCTGACGGCCGCTGAAATAGAGGCAGATCGATTGTTCCCCCTCGAACAGCAGAACGGTGGTATGCATCCCCGTGCGTTGTGGCGGCGGGTCGGCCTGGTTTTCCCGGATCAAGGATAAGAGCCGAGCACCGGTGTCGTCTTGATAGACCAACGGTTGGTTGGCGCCCAGCTGCTTGAGATATTCATAGATCGGATAGGTGCTGTCGGCCACCTGTTCCACCAACTCCCACTGGGTGGCGTCGGGCAACGGCATGCCCACCAGCTCCTGCAAGGACTCGATGCGTTTGAATGGCAGGCCCAGGTGGTAATGGACCAGCGCCAGGTTCACTTTGAGACTCACATCATAGGTCTCCCGGCTTGCCTCGGGCGGCATGGAGGCTACGGTGATAAAACCGCAGGTTGCACAGCGCAGCCGCGCCAGCTCGAAGCGCGTCACCAACGCCAGTGGCTGACCGGTAAAACGCAGGCGGACTAAAGACGGTAAATTGTACAGCCGGCTGCGCTTACATTGCGGGCACTGATGCCCTGCCTGTAACGTATCATGCGGGCAAAAAACCGTCTCGGCGCCGTGATAATCGGCCGCCGCTCGACGGCCATGACCGCGGGCCTTAGGGGGGGCTGATTCACCCGCTGGTGCTGCCAGTGGCGTCTTGGACGCCGATGGTGCGCTACCCGTCGGTGGGTCGTTTGAACCGGAATCGGCGTCCGGGGTGTCGCTGGAGCCTTTCTCACCCCCATCGTCTTGCGTGTCCGGTTCTTTCGGCTTTCGTGGGCGCTTCTCGGTCTTTTCCCCGAA
>JAAEPA010000588.1 GCA_024222475.1 Gammaproteobacteria bacterium
CAAAAACCCGCGGGCACACCCCTGGTTGCCGCGGACCAGACCCGGGCCGCCGGCCCAGGTGAAACAGTTTATTACGAGGGCGGCAGGGAGGCGGCCCTTGCCTTGGATCCCTGGTTCGTACCCGTGGACCACACCATCGTCGGCATCGTCGACGGTATCCATCGAACGGGGGTGAATCCATGATTACCGGCGCCGTGATCGGCGAAATCCATTCCACCATCAACCATCCCTTTTACGACAACCGCAGAATGCTCATCGTAGAGAAGATCGACTTCGAGGGAGTGGCCACCGGAGATTATCTCGTGGCCGTGGACCAGGTTTCCGCCAGTGCCGGCACCCGTGTCCTGGTCCTGGACGAGGGTAATGGCGCCCGCCAGGTCCTGGCTTCCGAGGATGGCCCCGTCCGCTCCGTCATCGTCGGCATCATCGACCATATGTCAATCGAATGAGAAAGCCGCCGGCGCATTACCTGATACCTTCTATGATCCAGATATTGTCAAGAGAAAAAATTAAGATAGAGAGATTTTTTCTTGCGCACATGATGGGCAACGGTGATCTCCTAAAAAAATGATGGGTTGATAAATGGAATTGGGGGGTTGATGGAATCAAGTGGGTAGCGTAGTGAAGATTTGGTGGTTCCAAATAACCTTCTATCCGTTTCCTCTAGGAGGAGAACCAAATGCCGCATGCGCGGAAGCCACCGGTTAGACAGACGCCCAATCTGAACGAACGGTTGTGAGACCTCAGGTATCACCGAGCAGTCTGTGACTTGATACAGGAATGTAAGTTGGAGTTGAGGTTAGAGATAAC
>JAAEPA010000589.1 GCA_024222475.1 Gammaproteobacteria bacterium
AGTTATTGGCATACTTGAAGTAATTGCACACCATGCCCGCAGCGCCCCACCCCCTATGCTGACAATCTTTTCCGAACCCCCCTTCATGTCAAGCCCTTTCGACCACGTATTGAGTTGTAAAGCAGATTGATCGGTCCCTCCTTGATTACGGGTAACTGAGGAAAATCTCTTGTGGAATCAACAGACAAGCAAGGGCATGTGCAATTTATGAATTCTCCGGGCTAACTGGGGCCGAATGATCGCTGGTATTCAAAGCGTGATAACAGGCGTATAGACCAGCTACGTCACTGTTGTCACAACGTCGAATACGAGCGATAAGGTAAGTCAGATAGGGAAGTGTCTCGGTAGCATCCCCAATGAATGCGGGTTAAATGCTTGCTAAAAATATCGGGATATAACAGTCAATTAGCAACAGGGCAAACAATATGGTGAGGTAGATGATGGAATAGATAAAAGTCTTGATCGCAAGTTCGCGACTCGGGGAACGTAATAAAGAATAAGCATAATAGAGAAAAATTGTATTCAGGACGACTGTGCCATGCAGATAAATGAGTCCGGACATGCCCGTTAGAACGGGCATGATGGTTACCGGCCAGAGTAATAGGGTGTATAGAAAGATATGCAGTCGAGTGAAATCTTCTCCGTGGGTAACGGGTAGCATGGGGATGTCGGCTTTTCGGTATTCTTCCATGCGATAAAGCGCCAGTGCCCAGAAATGGGGGGGGGTCCAGGCGAAAATGATTAGAAATAGAAGCAGGGCATTGGGGTCGGCAGTACCGGTGACTGCCGTCCATCCCAGCAATGGCGGTGCGGCTCCGGCAGCCCCCCCGATGACGATGTTCTGAGGTGTCGCCCGTTTGAGAAACAGGGTATAGATTACCGCATAGCCCACTAGGGAGAGGAGGGTTAAAATCGCGGTCAGTGTGTTAACGAAGCTGATCAGTACCCACATCCCTATGCTGCCCAATATAAGGGCGAAGCCCAGTACGCGCCAGGTGTCGAGTTGACCGGAAGGCAGGGGGCGGGCTTTGGTACGTTGCATGAGTGCATCGATATGGCGGTCCGCAAGGTGGTTAATCGCTGCGGCGGAACCTGCAACCAAGGCGATTCCCAATGTTCCGAATACCAAGGGATTGATTCCGACCTCCCCCGGAGCGGCGAGCAGCATGCCGACCAGGGCGGTAAATAGCATCAGTGCGACCACTCTAGGCTTACACAGTTCCAGATAATCACGGGCCTGCGCCATGATTCCTTTATTTACAAATGATGAATTAATCGAAGTCATATGGGTATTTACTACGTTCCCGGAACAGTGTTTTAAGCATTTAGCCTGAATTTTAACATATACGGAGATTCTGAGGAGAATTTGACTTGACCATCCCTAGTCTTTTCTGCCTGGCCCCTTCATCCCAATCTTACATGCACCTGATGGATCATCCCATCGCTAAGCAGTGGGATTCGTGCCGTTTCATCTTCGATCTCCAACATTTCTCCGTCCAAATCTACAGCAACGACCGTACCGCTTCCTCCAGCGTCATTGGAAACGCGTATTTCGTATAAGGTTTTTTTATCCAGACAACGATAACTCAGTTTAAAGCCTTTCCAGGTATTGGGAGTCCGCGGCTTGAGGTGAATGCTTTTCCCCTCGATCAGCTGAAATCCCAGCACTGATTCCAAGGCGACGCGATACATCCATCCCGCTGAACCGGTATACCAAGTCCATCCGCCCCTGCCCACATGGGGTGAGACGCCATATACATCGGCGGCGATCACATAGGGTTCCACCTGGTAGGTGGCGGTCTCGTCTGGGGTGCGCGCATGATGGATTGGGTTGATCATATCCAACAAAGTAGTCGCCCGCTCGATACGTCCCGCTTCGGCCATGGCCTGGGCGGCCCATAATGCGGCATGGGTATATTGTCCGCCGTTTTCCCGGACTCCTGGGAGATAGCCCTTGATATAGCCGGGGTCCCAGGGTGCCTGGTCGAAGGCCGGGCTCAGCAGCCGGATGATGCCCTCCTGTTCGGAGACTAGGTGCTGCTCCAAGGCATCCATGGCCTGTTCGACGCGGTTTGCAGGGGCCACCTTGGAGATTACGGCCCAAGCTTGGGCGAGGGCGTCGATCCGGCATTCCTCGTTCTGGGCCGAACCCAGCGGTGTTCCGTCATCGAAATAGGCACGCCGATACCAGGCGCCGTCCCATCCGCTGTCGTTGAGGGTTTTTTGCAGTTCAGTACGGTAGTCTCGATAGCGTCGGACGCGTTGCCGATCATGGCGAGCTTCGCAAATTGGAATGAATCTGTCGAGGATGTAATAGATGAAAAATCCTAGCCATACACTCTCACCGCGTCCCTCCCGGCCTACCCGGTTCATGCCGTCGTTCCAGTCACCGGTTCCCATCAATGGCAAGCCATGGGTGCCCTTGGTGAGCGAGCGGTCCAGAGACCGGCAACAATGTTCGTAAAGTGCGGCGTGCTGTCCTGAGTCTTCGGGTAGCAGAAACACCTCGTCCTCGCCAGGAGCCAGGGTTCTGGCCTCAACAAACCTCACCGGTTCATCCAAGATCGCACGGTCCCCCGTGGTGCGGACATAGAATGCGGTGAACAAAGGCAACCACAGCAGATCATCCGAAAACCGGGTGCGTATACCTATGTCAGTGGGGGGGTGCCACCAATGCAAGACATCGCCCTCGACGAATTGATGGGCGGCGTGTAATAGGATCTGCTGGCGCGTCAGCTCGGGTGACAGATAGATCAGGGCGGCTGCGTCCTGTAATTGATCACGAAATCCGAATGCGCCGCCCGATTGATAGAATGCTGATCGGGCCCACAGACGACAACTCAGGTTCTGATAGCTCAACCAGCCATTGACCATAACATCTATGGCTGGTGTAGGAGTCTGGATCTGTAGGGTGCCCAGGGTGCCTTCCCAAAAGGTACGTACCCGCGTTAGGGCCTGATCAATCGCGGAAAAATCTCGGTAGTGCTGAACCAGTGATCTCATATGCTCCATCGAGTCTGCCTCGCCGAATAGCAAGGCGCAGGTCACGGTCTCTCCAGGCGCCAGCTCTACCGGCAGTTGCAGGGCTAGGCAGGGATCGAGTCCGCTACCGGTGCGTTTATTCAATGGCTCTGCGTGACCAAGGGCAACTGGGCGGGAAGGGCAGCCGTTACGGCCTATAAAACTCTGACGATCCGCCGTAAAGCCTAAAGCAGGGTTTTTGTTTGGTCCCAGGAGGGTGGCGAAGACTACGCGAGCGGCATATTCTTCAAGAGTTTGGTTGGTAGCCAGCAGTGCACCAGCTTGTTCGTCGAAAAAGGTCTTGATGAAGGCGGCGTTATCCTGAGCCAATACTCCCAGCACCAGGCGCTGATAGCTGAAAACAGACAGCTCTCTACGGGTATTGCCAAGATTGCGTAGTTGCAGCCGGACGATCTTCAGGGGGTCATGCCGTGGTACGAATACACACAGCTCTTGCTCGAGCGCCTGGCTGGTATGCCGGTAAGTGGTATAACCGAAACCATGAATTACTTTGTAGCTGGTCTGTTGGGAAATGGGTCCGGGGGTGGGCGACCAGAATACCCCGGCCTGTTCATCACGCAGATACAATGCCTCGCCATGGGGGTCGACCACGGGGTCGTTATACCAAGGGGTGAGGCGATGTTCCCGGCTGTTCTGAGACCAGGTGAGGGCCGAACCACGCTCTGACAGTATCGTGCCGAAGTGTTCATTGGCGATCACGTTGGTCCAGGGAAGAGGCGGCAGCTTGGCATCCATCGGATTGATGCGCATGACATATTCCTTGCCATCCTGGGTAAATCCGCCGAGTCCATTGTCGAATAACAGTTCTTCTTGTAGAGCTTGCCCTTGGGGGGAGGGCGAAGTAGGGGAAGGTCGCGGTGAAATGGCGGGGATAAACCGTTGCCGGCCTTTCGGCGCGGCGGCCTGCTCAGGGACAGCGGGTTCTAGAGACAGGGGATCCGGTACCCCATTGTTGACATGAATACGGGCCACACACTGGGCGAGGATGAGGTCCTGCGGGGTAAATTCGTCGCCGCATTTCACCACGATATGTCCGCTGTGAGTCGAGGTCCACAAGGTCTTGCCAAGACGTTCAATCTCTTGGCGGATGGCATCCTGATGCTGCCTGATCAATGGGTCGATTAGGACCAGCAGGTCAACCACCAGGGTTTTTTTCATCCAAAACGCCTGGGCCGTGATCAGGGTCGTGAGTATCCCTTTCCAGCGCGCGTTATTCAGTTGGAGCATTACTAAGGGTAGATGAGGCCTTAAACCATAGCGATTCAGTCGAGATTGATCACCACGGTATTTCGTTAAGACCTGCTCAGGGGCTCGCAGCCGGGGATCACCATACAACAAGGCCCCGGCTAGACGCTGAATGTTGTGAGCTTGGGAGGGAGGGATGCCCAGATCTTCGAGTTCTTTATGACCCTGGATTTCGGTATTTCGCTGGGCTGGATCCACGGACCGAGTATCGCGATAGCGTTCGATCAGCGCAATGGCCTCTTCATGTTCGTAGGCTGCCCCCAACGCAAAACTTATCTCCTGTTCTCCATGCGGCTTGATCTCGATTACGTATCGCAGGCTGAAGATTGGATCGAGCACGTTGCCGACGGTACCGGACAGCGGTGTATTACTGGTTAAAGCAGCGGGAGCCGCGAGGTTTCGGCCTCGGCCTATAAATCGGGCTCGATCGGTCTCGTATTGCACCGACTGGGTAGACTCGCCGGCAATCCCCCAGTGAAACATCAGCATCGTTGCCTCATCCGCACTTCGGGGACGCCGTCTGGCCAGCAGGGCGTGGTGCTCCGGCAGATGTTCGGTCTGGATAAAGAGTTTAGAGAAGGCCGGATGGGCTCGATCCGCAGCGATATGGTTGAGGACCACCTCGGCGTAGCTGGTCAGTTCGATACGCCGCCTTTGCTCCGTTCGGTTATAGAGCGTGCAACGGCGTAGCTCTAAGTTAGCATCCGCCGGAACGGCAATCTCCATGCGGGCCTCGATTCCATGATTGAGGCTAGTAATCTCGGCCTGATGGGAATGGAATGAGCTTGCGTAGTATTCGGGGTCTTGCCGGACGGGGTGATGACCCAGTGACCAGAATTGCTTCGAATCCAAATCCCGTAGGTACAAAAAAAACCCTTCGCCATCTTCGATACGGTCTGCCTGCCAGCGGGTGAGGGCGTGGCCGTCAAAGGAGGAAAAACCGGTGCCGGAGTGGGTGATTAAAGTGGTGTACCGTGAATTGGAGAGCAGCAGGGTGTGGGGAACGGGGTCATGTAGCTGATCGAAGCTGAGCCGGCGTATATCTTTTCGGTGATTTGTTCTTGAGTTAGGTTTCATACTGGTTATTATACCCATCCCTCATGGGTATAATAACCAGTATGAAACCTAACTGTGGGAAGTTTATGAAAAAGCGGTTGTTTATGCCTATGGTGAATTAGTTTTCATTCTACGCGGCCTTTTCGTAAAAACAGGTAAGATAATCGATAAATTCTCGCCACTGGGAATGTGGTGAAACCAAGATTTTAAATCCAATTCGCTTTTCGCGTTGCCAGCTTACCTCGGTTTCAATAGTAATGTTGCTCCGATGAGCAATTTCTAATACCAACATGACTTGTTCTGTATTTTTTAGTATAAGGTTTCTGCCCGCAATGCCTTTTAAACCATTGAGAGAAACGTCGATAATCTTGATATTACCGACCTGAGTGGCGTTATTGTATAAGACCTTGCCTTGACAGTTCACATAAAATCGTTGTTCCACCTTTTCTTTGAACTGAGTAGCCATTTCCTCGTTATAGTTCTGCTTATCAATAATCTTTTTGTAATCTACAGAGTTGTAGATGGATTTTAGAAATTCGATTTCGTAAAAAGATAGTTGTTCTAAAACATTCGATTGTCGCTTGAAGAAGTAATCGATAATTTTGGGCGACATAATGTAGGAGGTTGCGTTGTAGTATTTTAAGTTTCGGAATTTAAAATGATGAGGAAAGTCAGTGTCAAAATATTGTAGAAGATTCTTCGACTTCTTCGCATCGTGATACATTTTACCCAGAGTTTTGCGGTAGGTTTTAGGATCGATATTCAAATACTGCGAGTAGGCCTCGGAACCCTCTACAAAGTCGTACTTTCTTGATTTGCGGTCGATCGGAAGAAATCCGAGGAGTTTTCTATAAAAATTAATAGTTTTCGGATGGGTTGAAATTACCCAAAAATCTATTCCTGCGATGGATTGAGAGTATCTAAGAATGAAATTGATGATCAGGAATTGCAGTCCTTTCATTCGATATTGTTTTTTAATGGCAAAGGATGAAACTTCGGCTATTTTTTTCCCGGTTTTACGTAGAAAGTGAAAATCACTCATCTGGTCAATAGGCAGACCGAACGGCGAGTCTTCAATCAGCGAGATGGTGCCAATGACCTCATCGTGAAGTTTTAGAACGATCAGTGACGTGCTTGGGATGATTTGATACTTGGTTATCCGCATCGGTGTACTCTTCCGATTGGATAATATCCCACTTTCTTGGTAGCAATCCTGTAGCATGGTGTAGGCTTGCTCGATTTCATTTAAGGTATCGGCGATCTTGACAATATAAGGCTTGTCCAGGTGATATTTAAGCCGAATTTTGTCTCGATACCTACAAGGAGTAACCGGTTTTAAGTTTGCGAGAGAATTGAGTAGTTGATTGGTAACAACTTGTAAGGAATGCAATTTCATCGACTTTTTCCCCTGAAACTAATCATCTTCTAGCAACGCTGAAAGCTAAGATATCGGTACGAACTCCGATAACATGAGGCTTCTTGCCAGCAGGTGTAAGTCGGCTTAAAAATGCGGCTGATGGTTCCGAATTGAACCCTGAAATCAGGGCGTAGCGTAACCCGACAGATAGCGTGTTGGCTTACGGCGCGCTATCCCGACCAAGGTGGGGCTATTCCGGTTCGTCTGATTGCGTTCGTATTCCGTAATATATCCAGATCCTGCAAGCAGGATCACTTGCAGGGAAATTGCAATGACGCTTTACCATTTACACTATTTAGTGCCTAGAATAAGCAGGTAAATAGTAAAGTGTCACCGTAATTCCGTAATTCCGTAATTCCGTAATTCCGTAATTCCCGTAATTCCGTGGTGGAGATTGTGCAACAAGAGCGTCTTCTCTTGGTAAAGCACTGTCAATAGCCACAGTCCTACCGGTCCTTATTGCCTCGAAATATGGCAGTAAAGTACGGCTTGGAGTAAAGTGCTACCTCATAGAACAACAATAACTTTCAGTAAGCGAGACAATGCCCATGAGCCTCAAACTAGACAAGTCACCGACATTCAGTGGCCGACAAGGCCCTTTGTTATTTATCATCATGGACGGAGTTGGTCTCGCGCCGGCCGGTCCGGGTAATGCGGTTCATGTAGCCAAGACGCCCAATCTGGACCGGCTTCTGAGTTCCGGACTCGGGGTGGCGCTGGACCCCGGAAAACAGCAGCAAGCGGCTATCGAACCTACTGCGCAATTGCTCGCTCATGGCCCCGCGGTCGGTTTGCCTACGGAGCAGGACATGGGCAACAGTGAGGTAGGCCACAATGCCTTAGGGGCCGGCCGGATATTCGAGCAGGGGGCCAAGTTGGTCAACAAGGAGCTGGATTCCGGCGCACTGTTTCAGAGTGAACTCTGGAATGAGATCGAGGCGCAGGGTAAATCTGGCCATACCCTGCATTTTATCGGTCTGCTCTCCGACGGCAATGTGCATTCCCACATCAATCATCTTTTTGCAATGTTACGCCGTAGCGCCGAGCAGGGGGTTAAGCGTGTACGGATTCATGCTTTACTCGATGGGCGGGATGTGCTCCAACGCTCGGCACTGGATTACCTCAAGCCCACCGAAGACCTGATGGCCGAACTCAATGCGCAGTATGGCTGCGACTATCGGATCGCCTCGGGCGGAGGACGTATGAAGGTCACCATGGATCGATATGAATCCGACTGGGAAATGGTCAAGCGTGGCTACGATGCCCATGTCCACGGTATCGGCCGCTACTTCGATTCGGCCATCGAGGCTGTCGAGATCCTCTACGATGAGAATCCAGGTCGGGGTGATCAGTACTTGGACAGCTTTGTGGTCGTTGATGAGGGAGGTGAGCCGGTGGGCAGAATCCAGGATGGAGATGCGGTGGTATTGTTTAATTTTCGCGGTGACCGGGCCATCGAGATCTCCCGGGCCTTCGAAGAGCGTGATTTCGATAAATTCGACCGTGGCCAGGCCCTCGAGGTACTTTACGCCGGAATATTGCAATACGATGGCGACCTTCAGATTCCAAAACGCTATCTTGTCGAGCCGCCCGCGATCGATCGCACCCTCGGCGAATATCTCTGCACCGAACAGGTGAGTTCATTCGCCATTAGCGAGACTCAGAAATACGGTCATGTCACCTACTTTTGGAATGGCAACCGATCGGGCTATATCTGCGAGCAGTTAGAGACCTATGTGGAGATCCCCTCGGATCGGATCGAATTCGATCAGGCCCCCAAAATGAAGGCCTACGAGATCACCGATAAGACCATTGAACTATTGCGCTCCGGAATCAAATTCGGCAGATTGAACTTTGCCAACGGCGATATGGTGGGCCACACTGGGGTGATGGAGGCCGCAGTAGAGGCCGTGGAGACCGTCGATGAGTGCGTAGGTATACTGCTGGGGGAAGTGAAAAGCTTAGGGGGAATTGCGGTGGTCACGGCTGATCATGGTAATGCCGATGAGATGTTTACGGAGAAAAACGGTCAACGCATAGTCAAGACCTCCCACACCCTGAATCCCGTTCCTTTCGTGATCGTAGATCCGCTCTATCAGGGTGAATATACAATGGCTAAGACAGCACACCCCGGACTGGCGAATGTGGCGGCTACATTGCTCAATCTGCTTGGTTACCAGGCCCCTGAGGACTATGAGTCGTCATTGATAGAGTTTGTCTAGGCGCGCTGAATCGTAGGAACTCGCCCTCGGATCGAGGCCCATTTTTGGTCTTTGTGTTTGTGGTGGTTAATGGATGCATCTCTAACCGTTAGTGCCGGCGCAGCGCTGTTTGGCGCCATGTTAATTCTGGCTCTTGCTCCAAGCTTGAGTGTCATTACCGTGGTCGCGAGGTCAACGACCTTCGGTTTTGCTCATGGTGCATTAACCGCCATGGGTGTCGTGGCGGGTGATATTGTATTTATCCTCGCCGCTGTTCTAGGACTAACGGCAATCGCGGAGTCGATGGAGGGACTGCTAACCGTCTTTAAGTATCTTGGCGGAGCGTACCTCGTCTGGCTTGGTTTTCAGTTATGGAAATCGAGAATTGACCATCCGAAGACCGAGAGCAGGTCTACACCGACTTTCGCATCCAGTTTTATGGCGGGACTTCTCCTCACTTTGGGTGATCAGAAAGCGATTCTATTCTATTTGGTCTTTTTTCCTGCATTTGTCGATCTGTCAAAGATAACGTTGATTGATGCGGCCGTCATTGTCGTAATCGCTACGGTGTCAGTTGGCGGCGCAAAGCTTGGATATGCATTTGTAGCGGATAAAGCGAAACTGCTGCCTAGCCCTGCAATTCAGAAAATGATAAGCGCTACTGCCGCTTTCGTCATGGTTTCCGTCGGGTTATTGCTTATACTGAAACAGTAGAAAACTCCAAAATTCTGATTCAACTTTACGATTGACTCTGGCTAGGATCGATGAGCTTGATGTTAAAATAGTGAGTGTATCCTCGATCCCTGGAAACTAATCCAATACCGGAGACGGCTGCGTGGGCACCAACCAAAAAGTCCGCCAGCATTCTTGTTCGCTTACCTTGGCTCTTTCGGTAGCGGCGGAAAGCTTGTCCCGCAAGAAAACATGCTTCCCAAGGTAGTGTTTCACGGCGAAATAGGGTAGGTGAAAATAACTCGTCGATGTCTTCAATAGAATCAAGCACCGCACTAATCTCAGCGTAGAGGTCCTTCATCTTGTTGAGGTGATAGGATTCAGCAGCTCTAATCTTGCCACACCCATGAAAACAAGGCAGAATGCCCCGTGATGCAATTACGAAACCCAAAATGGCTGATTCTGTTACTGGTCGTCTGCTTACCCCTACAGGCCATAGCGGCGCCTTATCTGCAGGGTTGCTGCGATATGGTCATGGGTACGGAATGGTCACCAGAGGCCATGGATTCATCCGAGCACGATTGCTGCCAGGATGGTCTTTCGGCGTCGTTGCCTGTTTGTGATCAGTGCGTGGTTTGCGCCTTGACGGCCGGTACCGCGGTGACCTCCGGTTTTCAAGCCCTGCCATTAATAGTTCTCCAGGGTGCATCGCTCCCAGCCAGGTCATCATCGATGCATTCCCGCTTTAACGATACCTTGTATAAGCCTCCTCGCATCCTCTAACCGTGCGGCTGGGCTATTCTTGCCCGGCGTATTTCCAACCCCGATCTTCGATTCTTCTCAGATAACCCTGCCCGAAAGGGTTTCTGGGTTATCTGCTTGATATATGAGGAGGCATGATGTGCCATTGCATCCGCTGGACCGGCATGAGCTGGATCTTGATTGTCCTTTGTTTTATAACGCAAACACTTTTTGCCCAAGGGGCATCCAGGGAGATCTTGACCCTGGATGAGGCCGAGCGGCTGTCGCTGCAAGATGAGCCCGGTATGGATGGGTTCAATGCCAGTGCCGAGGCCCTCGCCCAGCGCGCCACCGCCGATGCCCAGTTGCCGGACCCGAAGTTCAGGTTCGGTCTGATGAATTTTCCCACCGACACCTTTAATCGTACCCAAGAACCCATGACTCAGGTTCAGTTGGGTATCCAACAGGCCTTTCCGCGCGGGGATTCCCTGGCGGTCAAGGCCCGACGCACCGAGGTCCTTTCCGGGGCGCAACGTGAGCTGGCTGTGGATCGAGGTCTCAAGATCCTCCAGAAGGTGCGTTTGAGCTGGTTGGAGTTGTACTACTGGCTGGGGGCGCAGCGCATTATTGGACAGAATCGTGGTCTGTTTACCCAGCTCGTGGAGGTCACCCAATACCAGTACGCGGTGGGAAAACACAATCAGCAGGATGTCATTCGCGCTCAGTTGGAACTCAGCCTACTCGATGATCGCTTGGAAAAGATTGGTATCCGTCAGGAACAATCACAGGCGGAGTTGGGGCGTTGGCTGGGGGCAAATCACGGCCGGCGACCCTTGCCCAAGCAATTTCCAAGATTACCTGAGCTTGCAGACCGCAGCTCGCTGGAGGCCGCACTGATAGAGCACCCCCTGATCAGGGTCGATCGATCCAAGGTGATTGCCGGTCAACAGGCCGTGGCGCTGGCCCGAGAGGCTTATAAACCGGGATGGGCCTTAGGGGTGAACTATGGTTTTCGCGGGGGAGAAAATCCCAACGGCGCGGAACGGGCTGATTTTCTTAGTGCCAGTGTTACCGTTGATCTGCCGATATTTCGTGATAAACGCCAGGATCGCTCACTTGCCGCCAGCCGGCATGAGCTTGAGGCGATCAGATTTGCCCGTGATGAGCGGCTGCGAGAGCTGCGCCAGAAGCTGGACAGCCATTATGCTCAATGGCGGCGATTGGGCAAACGTTCGGCACTATATACCGATACCCTGCAGCTCCAGGCGCAGGAAAACGCGCGGGCCACCTTGCTTGCCTATCAGAACGATAGCGCCGATTTTGCCGCCCTGACCCGGGCCAGGGTCACCGAACTCGATACCCAATTGAAGGCCCTGCGCATCCGCGTGGATCGCGCCAAGGCCCAGGCCCGCTTGTTGTATCTTGCCGGAGATGTTCAATGAAAATGCTAGGATTGATTCCCGTCGCCCTGCTGATTGGTGTTTTGCTCGCCGCCTGCGATCGTCAGCCCGTGCCCAGTGAATCGCTGGATCAGGCCATGCAGGATACTGCCCTGGGGCATGCCGCCAAGCATGCCGATCCCAAGTATGTTTGCCCCATGCATGCTCAGATTATCCGCGATCGGCCGGGTAGTTGCCCTATCTGCGGCATGGACCTGGTCCCCATGCAGGTTGGGGACGTTACCGGCCAAGATAGGGAAAATCCGGTCGTCGATATATCGCCTGCTGTCGTCAACAGCATGGGCGTACGCACCGCAAAAGTAGTGCTGGGGCGGTTGTGGCGAGGCATCAACACGGTGGGTTATGTCGATTACGATGAGTCCCGATTAAGCCATGTACATCTGCGCACCGATGGTTGGATCGAACGCCTGAACGTCAAGTCGGAGGGAGAGAGGGTGCGTCGGGGAGAGGTGTTGTTCGAGCTTTATTCCCCTGCCTTGGTAACCGCTCAGGAAGAGTATCTGCAGGCCCTGGCGGTGGGTAATAAGCCCCTTATTGATGCCTCGCGCGAACGTCTGTTGGCCCTGGGATTGACCTCAGGGCAGGTGAATGGCTTGCGAAAATCTCGAAAGGTGAGTCAGAGGGTGAGTTTTCATGCCTCTCAGGACGGTGTGGTGGCCAGTCTGAACGTGCGTGAAGGCATGTATGTCAAGCCGGTTACCGAGGTGCTCAGTCTAGCTGATTTGTCGAGTGTCTGGTTGCTGGCCGAGGTCTTCGAGCAGCAGTCGGAGTGGGTGAAGGTTGGCCAACCGGCGGACGTACGTCTGTCCTATCTGCCGGGACGGCAATGGGAGGGTCGAGTGGAATATATCTATCCCAGCCTCAATTCCAAGACCCGCACCCTAAAGGTGCGCCTGCGTTTCGACAATCCGGACGAACTGCTCAAACCCAATATGTATGCGGATGTCACCCTCTATGGCGGACCCAAGCAGGGTGTGCTCTACATCCCTCGCGAGGCCCTGATCCGCACGGGTACCCGTCAGCGGGTGATCCTGGCGCTAGGCGAGGGCAGATTTCAGGCGCGCGATGTGGTCGCGGGACTGGAGTCGGGCGAGTTTGTCGAGGTCATCTCGGGG
>JAAEPA010000590.1 GCA_024222475.1 Gammaproteobacteria bacterium
AACGTAATGCCTCTGGGGTGTTTGGTGCGGGGGCTGCGGGCAAAGCGGTCGGGAAAAATTTGGTAGAAAACGGCGTGTTTGACCCATTCGGGAGTTGTGATTGTCATTTGTTTATCGTTATGCCTGTTAATTTGAAATATGCGACATGTCATTGCGAGGCGTTTTTTGCCGAAGCAATCCTCGCATTTGGGGAAATACTTACCCAAGACCTGGGGATTCCTTCGCTTCGCTCGGAATGACAACCCCCTCGCTCTGAGCCCCGAGTTGAAACTCAGGGCTGATATTCAAAGTCGGTTAAAAACCGACTGATTTGCCCGGTTTTAGTCCGTTTTTATCGTCCGATTTTTCGGCCTTGTCATAGCATCCTGCATCTTGTCCTGAGCTCAGCCGAGGAATCAATTCAAGATTATTCTTCCAAAACGGCCCCCGCTTCTTCTGGATCAAACCCCTTCGGCCATGCTGTGGCATCGTCGTATCTGGCCCCGCTGAGGTCGGTCCCGTGCAGGCTAACTCCGGTCAGATTAGCACCACTTAAATCAGTACCGCTCAGGCTGGCGCTGTTCAGATTGGCATTTCGCAAATCGACACCACTCAAATCGGCTCCGCTCAAGTAAGCCGCACTTAGGTTAACGCTGCTCAAAATGGCCCCACTTAAATAAGCCTCCCCCATGTAGGTCAAACTTAGGTCGGCCGCACTCAAGTTGGCCCCACTCAGGTTGGCTCTGCTCAAGTTGGCTCCACTTAAGTAAGCTGCACTCAGGTTGGCTCTGCTCAAATTGGCCCCGCCCAAATAAACCCCATCCAGGTAGGTCAAGCTCAGATCAGCCTTGCCTAAGTTAACTCCTCTTAAATTGGCTTCCTTTAGGTTAGCACCACTCAGATTAGCCTCACTTAAGTTAGTCTCACTTAGATCAATCCCGATCAGGTTAGCATCCCTTAAGTCGGCCGCGCTCAAGTCGTCTCCGCTCAAATCAAGACCCGACAGATTCCCGTTATGACAGTTTGGCAGACACCGGGTTACCCACCACGACCTGAGCAGGTTTCCTCCCAGCAACCATACTGCTAGAAAAAAAATTAAACCTATTCCTATAGCAAGCCAACGAAAGCGTCTGACTTTTTTTGCCTGTTCCACAAACAGATAGTCTCGGTTAGCCCTATAAACAGGATTGACAAAGCGATCATGGACTAATTCATACCATGTTGCCCCGGATCGCACTTCGGTGCGCAATAAAAATTGATCAGCTAATGACTTAACGACTGCATTTGGTAATCCGGCCGTTTCATTCTTCCCTTGATACACCGTTCCCCGTGTGCTACCTTCTGTGATTAAGTACTGATTAAACCATTGTCGCAACTCAGTTTCGGAGACGTTTGTTTGCTGTACAGTCCGGGTCACGACCCGCTTGTAATAATCGGCCAAGGCATTATCAACATCTCCGGCTGACCTTAGGTCACGCATAGTGATCTCATTTGTTTGTAGCCGTGTTTTCAGATTCTCCCACAATTCGTAACAGACCACCTGCAACTGCACCGGCTCAACATATTGCCCGGATACTGTCTTTTCCTGTCCGTGAATCCGGATTTGGCTGACGTTATCCACCAAAGTTTCGGCCACATCCGGGGCAAAGGGGCGGCCAAACTCCTGGGCCGGTAATTTTACCGCTTGCATAGCGGCTTTTGTTTTCATGCGTTCCATGTAGTAGCGGGCCCGCATTTTATCACGCAGCAGGGGAGCGTAAGGCTCCAAGGCGGCAATATAATCTTCACGCAGGGTCAGCACCACCCACAGTTGGGGGTCGTCGGCCATAGCCTGGTTCAACTGCCGGAAAAAGGCTTCGCGCTCTCGCCAGCGGTCCAGATGGTGGGTCACAATCTCTTCAAACTGGTCAATAATCAGCGCCAGGCGCGGCCCCGGTTCACCGTCCGCCGGCTCGTCGGGCAGGGGGCTGTCATCATAAACATAGCGTTCGCCATCGTCGCTGGTCAGATGGGCCAAAAAATGGCTCAGGGTCATCTGGCTAAACTGGTCAGGGGCGGTGTCGCCGTGGTCCAAGCTACGCAGCAGGTTGAAGCTAAAGATGTTGTCTACCTGCTCAACGCCGGGCGGCAACTCGCCCGCCACCCGGCCCACGGGCAGGGCGGCAAAACCGGCAGCTTGCAATTGGGGAATGAGCCGGGTATTAATCAGCGAGCTTTTGCCCGCCCCGGATTGGGCGTAAAACATCACCAATCGCTCGGTCATCACTAACGCCCGCAATTCGTTGGCCTCTCGCTCGCGGCCATAGAAGCGGTCGGCCTCGTCGCGTTCAAAGGAACGGGGGCCAACGTAAGGGTTATCTACCCGTTTGGTCATCGCCTAACCCTCCCATCCTTGTTGAAGTTCTCGGATATATTCGTGTACGGTGCCACGATACACGTCAAAATCGGCTTCGCTCAGATAGTTTTGCAAATATTTTTCGTCCACCTCTTGGGGGTCAAGCTGAACCGAAATACTTTTGTAGCGCCGCTTGAAGTCCGCTTTAATCAAGCCCCAAAAAAGCACTCTAAAATCCCAACTGCGCAGGTGGTAGCCCAACAGCAGCAGCGACGACTCGACCAGGGCCTCGCGGATGTGGGTGGGGATGGGGTCGGTGTTGCGGCCTTTATCGCGGGCAATGCCCACCAAAAACTCCATGTAATCATCCTCGGTCAAGACCAGCGATTCCGGGTACTGGTCGAAGCCGTGCAGATGGTAGACCAGGGGTTGTAGTTCGCTGGGCAGGTGGCTTTCGTCAAAGGCTATCGTTCCGTCTCGATTGGCGACAAAAGGCCGGGCCTCCACGCTCTCGCGCCAGGGGCAAATCATCGTCCGCGGTTCCTTCCCGGCCCGCTGGAGGGCCATCTCGATGAAGTAGTGGTGGCTGGTGGTCAGATAAATGGGCAGGGGAAAGCTGGCCAGCACCAGCAAGGGGTCCTCCCGGCCCCGGTCAAATTTGGGATAGCCCAGGCCATCGGCCAGCCGGGTAACGTTCAGCGAGTCGAACTGTTCATCCAATTCAGCCTGCACGTCTTCGGACAGGCCATCCTGTTCGGCCAAATCAAAAAGCCAGCTTTTGATGAATTCTATGTAAAGTTCCTTGGCCGCAATCGGGTCGGGCACTTGCTCACGCACCACACTGACGTATTGGGTAATTTGGGGTAATTTCAATTGACCGGTCATGGCATCCGGGGCGTATCGAACGTGCTGAGCATAGGTTTCGACCAGTTTTTGATACTGCCCCTGGCCCAACACCAAATCCGTAATAATGGCATTGCTGATTATCGGCACCACTTTACCCGCCTTGATACGGCTGGTGATGGTTTGCTGCAAGGTGCCGCTGGTGGCTTGCTGTCCAATTCTAATGCGGGCCATCGCTGCCCCCCTATGGCTTTGGTTATCGGTGAACTATAACTCCATTTTATAGGATGATCGGCCTGGGTACAAATAAAAGTTATGAAGTTCATCTCCAGTCTGTCGCCTGATCGCCGCCCTTTGATCAGAATTCAAGTCGACAGATTAGCCTCAAATCTGGTATAGTGAATGAAAGACTTTATATAGATTTAATCGTAACGTGGTTTGCCACATCATTAAAAGCAGAATTGGCGGAATTAAAGAATTTTTATTCTATCATTCTGCCCATTCTGCTCTCTTTGGGTTTACATAAATTAAAGTTATATAGGTTTATTCATCAAAACTCTCAAGCAAAAATGCATAAAACTCGGTTCTTTCCCAGTTCGGTAACTATTATCGTCCTATTGTATCTAATATTTAATGTACCAGAACA
>JAAEPA010000591.1 GCA_024222475.1 Gammaproteobacteria bacterium
ACAGCCATTTCTAAACGATCCTAAGTGGTACATGCGTGAAGCCGCGGTCAAGGCGATTGCAGAGATTGCCGCGCCTGAAAGTATTCCCTTCTTTCAACAAACCGCGCTTGACTCACAAGCCAAAACCTCGATTCGGATCGCTGCGATCAAGGCATTAGGAAAAACCGGCACAGCAGAAGCGATCAAGATTCTCCTGGAACTGCTTGAAAACAAAGACCTTGCAGTCTATCACCCGGCAACGATCCGGGCCTTAGGCAACACCCGTTCACAAAACGCACTGGAGCCTTTGCAAAAATATTTAGCAGCCCAGAAGAACGGGAGGCAAGAATGGCGCGAAAGGCGGGATAAAAGTATTGACGGCTACACTGATGATCAAATCGAAGAGTGGCGTAAAAGCTTACAAGAGGTGGAGCCGAAAACCTATCTGGAATTCAATCTGGCCTACGCCATCGCGCAGATCGATCCCGAAGGCGAAGGCGTCAAACTCCTCTCCCACGACCTCGCCAAAGTCCGCGAAGGCGCGTGGTTGGGGCTGGCGCGGCTGCCATTGACCGAGACACGCCCATTTTTCCTGAAGGATGGCCCCGCTGCCGTCGCCCTGATCGAACGCCTCGACCGCGAACGCACGGAGAGCAAGCATCCCCTCTTCAAACATGCGGCCTACCGCGCGATTGATGAGATGCTGATCACCATCGAAGC
>JAAEPA010000592.1 GCA_024222475.1 Gammaproteobacteria bacterium
GAAGACTGGCGCCACCAGGAACAGACCATTGCCCAGCTCATCGTACTGCAATGGATCGTGTACGTTGACGAAACCGGCTGGAAGGTGGGAGGCAAATCCTGTTACACCTGGGTCTTCTCCAGCGCTTTGTATGTGCTGTTTCGCTGTGGTGTTGGCCGGGGCAAAGAAGAAGCGATCGGTAGTTGTCAAGGAAGATGTCGCATTTATTAGGCTGCTTTATCTGTGACTTTGGGCTCCTTTGGGGTTGATTTATTCGAATTTAGGTAGACGATTTGTTGAGGTTTCCAATTACGTGTGGATCCAGACCAGCGATCAGGTCTTCGTGCCTTGGCGGCCTCATAGAGGGCGGTACGCTGGTTCAAGATAACGCGATCCTCCCCACGATGGCGTTGGTCCGGCGTGATGAACTTCAAGGCACTGTGGCGATGAACCTCGTTGTACCAATGCTGGAAGCCGGCCACCCATTCTCGGGCTTGCTGGAGAGTATCGAAGGGCTTATCAGGAAAGCCCGGATGATATTTCAGCGTCTTGAACAAGGCCTCCGAATAAGGATTGTCGTCACTGACAGAGGGCCGGCTAAACGAGGGCATGACGCCCAGCCATTGTAGCGTAGCCAGCATGGTAGCGCCTTTCATCGGCGAACCGTTATCCGAGTGCAACACCAGGGCGTTGCCGACAATCTCTTCGCGTAGGTGGGTTTTGCGAAACACCGAAGCGGCATGATCGGCTGATTCTGTCTCGAAGACTTCCCAGCCAACGATCTTGCGGCTATAGACATCCATGATCAGGTAGAGGTAGAAGAATACGCCCCGCACTGTGGTAGCGAGGTACGTGATATCCCAACTCCACAGCTGATGGGGTGCGCTGGCCTGTAACGGCGTTGGACGCTGATGTCTTGGAGCTTTGGCTTTGCCCCGATGGGCCAACTGTCCCGCCTCATTGAGTACGCGGTAGAAGCTCGATTCCGAGGCGATATAGCGGCCTTGGTCAGCCAGTGCCGGCACGATCTGACTCGGGGGCATCTGGGCAAACGCTTGGCTGTTGGCGATGCTCAGGATCTGGCGACGTTCCTGCTCAGACAGCTTGTTGGCGGGTTCTCGCTGCTGGGCCGCGGCTTTACGGCCATCGGACTTGAGCTCACCGGCCTTACGCCAACGTTGCAGGGTGCGCGCTGAGATCCCTACCAGACGACAGGCTGGCGACAGCCGCGCGCCGGCTTGGCAGGCCCGATCAATACCAGCGCTCACTTCTCGGCGCTCCCCTAGCCCGATTTTCTGTCCTCGGGCTCTCCCCAGATCGCCTGGACTTTTTTTTGCAGCACCAATAGGGCGGCCGTTTCCGCCAAGGCTTTGTCTTTGCGGCGCAACTCGGCTTCCAGTTGTTTGATCTGCTTTGCCTGAGTGCTCAGCTTGGTGCGATCGACCTTGGCAGAGGCCGAGGCATTGGCCTGTGCACAGGCCTCTCTCCAGGTACTGATCTGCTCCGGATACAGCCCTTGACGACGGCAGTACTCGTTGAGCTCCACCTCGTTAAGACTGGCTGTCTCCATCACGATGGAGAACTTCTGCGCACTGCTGAGTCCACCCGAGGTTGGCTGTTTGGCTGGGGTATTCCCCTTGGCGCGTTGGTGCTTGATACGCCAGGAATACAGCGTGTCTTTCGGCACACCGGTGTCTCGGGCCAGGTCTGGAACCGGAATACTATTCGGTGGCAACATTTTGGCAATGATGC
>JAAEPA010000593.1 GCA_024222475.1 Gammaproteobacteria bacterium
AAAAGCAGTTCACCACGAAGAGCACGAAGAAACACGAAGAAAAACAAAGAGAAGAAAGTGAGTTTTAGAATTTCCGGCTTCACCTACAAGGTGACTGAAAAATCACAGTTATCTCCTTGATAACCTTCGTGCTCTTCGTGTCCTTCGTGGTTCAACTGCCGGATTCAGGTTGATGTTTCGTCTGATAGACTGACTACCGAGGGCTGGGGATTGTTCCATCCATTTGTATGGTGGCAGTCCCTTGCCCTGCTGCCGTCCTTATATTCGACACTATGCAGTCCCTTGCCCTACTGCCGTCCTTATATTCGACACTATGCAGTCCCTTGCCGTATTGCCATCCTTAGTATTTGATACTATGCAGTCCCTTGCCCTAATGCCGTCCCTGTGTTTAATACTATAAGGGGACTGCTCGATGTCTACTGTGTGATTGTGATACATAAATTTGTGAAATATTCACGTTCAGACATCCATATCTCGCCACGGAATTACTGCTACCTGTGGGATTATCCTAGATCCGGCGGTTGGGGGCATCGAAGGGTTGCGTTGAAGCAACCCTTCCCTGGCGGCCGTCCAACTGCCGTTTCTAGGATTATGCTAGCTGACTCGCACCCACCAGCAGATTCCTCTGCAGCAGACCCAGACATAGGTCGGATTTACCTTGGTTTTCCTGACGGTGATGTCGTATTCCTTCAGCACCTTGTGTTCACCTTTCACGGCCTCCCAGTCGTTTTTTTCCAGGCTGAGTTCGCGGCCATCCTTTTTCCTCTTTACGATTATCGAAATCTCGAAATCCTCGTCATCGCAGGGCTATCGCCCTTAATAATTCTAGACATCTCAAGAAGGATCTGATATAGGACGATGGGAAATCTCGCCTTATGGAGAAGAAACATGTGCGATACCCAGCCTCCTCTTTCCATTCAAGAGCATTTTGGTGCTCTTCCTGATCCACGGATAGACCGTCAAAAGCGCCACAACCTTATCGATATCACCACCATCACGCTTTGCGCGGTGCTTTGTGGGGCCGAGGCGTGGAC
>JAAEPA010000594.1 GCA_024222475.1 Gammaproteobacteria bacterium
ATGAGGGCACCTCTCCATCTGATATGGAGTCGCTGGTGACGCGTCCCCTGGAACGGAAACTGAAAACGCTGACGGAAGTCAAAAAAATGACGTCCACCTCGATGGAAGGATCTTCACAGATTTTTTTAGAGTTTGAAATCGATGTCGATACCGATACTGCCCTTCAAAAAGTCCGCGATAAGGTTGATCAGGCCAAAGGCGATTTACCCGGCGATATGAATGATCCCTCCATCATGGAGTTTTCATCATCTGATTGGCCGATTATGTTTGTTGTGATCTCGGGCGATGTAGGGCTGGTGAAGTTGAAACGCATCGCGGAAGAACTTGAGGAAGAGATCGAAAGCGTCAAGGGCGTTCTGGAAGCGAACATCATTGGTGGACGCGAACGTGAAATTCGGGTCGAATACAATCAGGACCGGCTGGCGGCGTATAATCTCATCATCAGTCAAGTGATTCAAACGGTCAGAAATAATAACAAAAATATGCCTGGCGGGAGTATTGATATTGGAGAGGCGCGTTATGTGCTGAAATCTCCGGCGGAATTCAAATCGCCGGCAGAAATTGATAATCTTGTGGTCTCTGTGAAAGACGGCAAGCCGATCTATATCAAAGATGTGGCTGACATCCGGGATGCCTATAAAGATCGCGACACCTATTCACGTCTGGATGGGACCGAATCGGTATCTATTCGAGTGACAAAACGAGCAGGCGAACATCTGCTGCGCATTGCTGAGGAGATCAAAGAGATTGTCGAGACACGCCGCGAAACGCTTCCTGAGCAGATCGATATTACGGTCACCTCCGATCAATCCGAAGATATTCATGCGATGGTTGCCGACCTTGAAAATAACATTGTCACAGGCCTCATCCTGGTGCTCATCGTTATTTTCTCGTCACTTGGATTCCGCAATGCGATTCTTGTGGCTCTGGCGATCCCATTTTCGATGCTCGTCTCCTTTTTTGTCATCCAAAGCCTTGGCATTACGCTGAACTTTGTGGTGCTTTTCAGCTTGATTCTGGCATTGGGGATGCTTGTCGACAATGCCATCGTGATTGTGGAAAATATCTATCGCCACCATACGGCCGAACGGAAACCATTGCTGAAGGCGGCAATGGAGGGAACCCAGGAGGTTGCCTGGCCGGTCATTGCCTCAACGGCCACGACCGTTGTCGCCTTTGTACCACTGCTCTTTTGGCCTGGCATTATGGGAGAATTTATGGGCTACCTGCCGAAAACGGTGATTATCACCTTACTCTCTTCTCTATTTGTGGCTCTTGTGATAACCCCGACTCTTGCGGCCATCTTTATCAAGGGAGCCAAAGGGACGAAGAAAACGGCTGCGAAAGGCTCGTCAAAACAGTACGGCCCGATCATCCGCATCTATCGAAGTATGTTGAAGTTCTCCTTGAATTTCAGGTTTCTTTTCCTCTTCCTGTTTTTCAGTCTGCTTGTGCTGATGATCTATGCCTTCAGTCAGAGCGGTCTGGGAGTCGAAATGTTTCCCGACACCGAGCCCAACCGGATCACGGCGGAAATTCAAGCTCCCGAGGGGACGAACATCTATCAGACTAACAACTTTGCCCTGAAGGCGGAAGCAGTCATCTCAAAATATGGCAATGTCACACATGTAACAACAACAGTCGGGGATGGCGGCCCGAACACGGCCGAAATTGTTGTTGATCTGGTGGACCGGGAATTTCGCAAGGGACCGCAGGATCAGGGAACTGATGATGGCAAAATCTATTTCAGCAATTCCAATGACACGATGGAAGCGATCAGAAAAGACCTCTTTTCAACCATTGTTGGTGCGGAAGTCAAGGTTGATAAAGAAGAAGAGGGACCTTCGGTCGGCGCGCCCATCAATGTGGAAATTCATGGTGATGATTATGCCGTGATGGCACACATTGCGGAACAACTGAAAACACACATCAAAGACATTCCCGGCATCGTTGATCTCACAGATGATTATCAGACCGGGCTGCCTGAAATCAGAATTGATATTGATAAGGAACGCGCGGCCTTACTCGGCCTGGATGTCTATACCATTGGCTATATCATCAAAGGGTCGGTCAATGGCGTTGAAATCGGGAAATATCATGAAGGCGAAGATGAGTATGACATTGTCGCCCGTCTGCCGGAGGAACAGCGTCAGAACATCCAGAATATTCTGCGGTTACATATCTCTGATTTTGCTGGAAATCCGATTCCGCTGAGTTCTGTCGCAACTGTAATCACCACAAGCGGGCTGTCCGCGATGAAGCACATCGACCAGAAACGAGTCGTCAGCGTGTCGTCCAATGTGGCGAAAGGGTTTAACGCCCAGCAAGTCCTGGCTCAGGTGGAAGAGATCGCCAGAAAGATGCAATTGCCCGCG
>JAAEPA010000595.1 GCA_024222475.1 Gammaproteobacteria bacterium
GATCGTACCCTGAACGAGAAATATGGTCATGACCTTTGCCGGCGTTAACCCCAGGGTTCTGAGAATGGCGATATCCGCTTGTTTATCGGTAACCAGCATGATCAGCGTCGAGACGATATTGAAGGCCGCGACCCCAACGATAAGCATCAGGATGATCAACATCATGGTTTTCTCGGTTTTTACCGCACGAAAATAGTTGGCGTGCTGGCGGGTCCAATCACTAATCCAATACGCCATACCTAGAGTCTGCATCATCTGCCGAGTAACCAGAGGCGCATGAAACATATCCTGCAGCTTCAGTCGCAAACCGCTCACATTTCCGTCCAACTGAAACAGGCGTGAGGCGTCATCGACATGAATCACAGCGATCCCATTATCATATTCGGACATACCCACTTCAAATATTCCTGTGATCTTGAATCGCCGCAGTCTGGGTAAAATTCCCGCGGGCGTAACGGTGGCCTGTGGGGTAACGACAATGACCTTGTCCCCTACACCGACACCCAGAACACCAGCCAAACCCACGCCCAGGACAACATTGTACTGCCCAGACACAAGCTCATCTATCGACCCCTGCAGCATATGTTCACCTACATCGGAAACATTCGGTTCCTCAGTGGGTAAAACACCACGAATCAACGCCCCACTAACCTGTTTCCCGTTGACCAGCATGGCTTGCCCCTGCACATAGGGAGCCGCGCCAATGACTTGTGGATGGTCCCGCACCTGTGCCGCCAGACCTTCCCAATGTTCCAGCCGGCCACCAGACCCGCTAATGGTGACATGGGAGGCCATCCCCAAAATTCGCTCTCTCACCTCTTTTTCGAAGCCGTTCATAACCGAAAGCACCGTTATCAAAACCGTAATGCCCAAGGCAACCCCAAGGATTGATATGAGTGAAATGAATGAAATGAAATGATTGCGACGTTTGGCCCGGGTATATCTTAGACCGATATAAAGCTCTAATGGACGGAACATGGGATAGGTCAGGGTTAAGAAAAGGCAGTCATTATACCCGTCACAAGCCGCTTAAAGGGAATAGAGAATAAATAGATTTCACTGAAGAACGTGACAGGACGGGAATCTGAGGTGTTTATTTTCGCGTATCTTAACGTCAGTTCTGGATAAGGGAGGGGCATCTTCCGAAGTTGAGCTATTCTTAGTAGGCCTTTACATCCAGTCTCCAATGAGGATGAACGGAGCCCAGAAGAAGGGGTGGCGGTATTTGGGCATGTCCTTAATCGTTAGCTGAGCCGCTTGTAGTGCTCTGGGTTTGCTCATCCCTTTGTTGAGCCAGTTCTCATAAAAAGCCTTGATCAACAGGGAGGTGGAATGATCCTCCACCTCCCAAAGCGTTGCCAAAATAGAGGGTGTCCCCGCATATATGAGTCCCCGCGAGAGCCCCACCAGATCGTCCCCGCCATAAACCTTGGAAAGGGCCGTCTCGCAGGCGCTCAGGGTAACAAGATTGGCGGCCCCGAGATCGAGTCCGAAGATCTCGTGCACCTGAAGGTAGCCGTCGTTTTGTGCGTCTTTTGTAAGAATCAGGCCCGATTGCAGGGGCTGCTTGTCGTTGAACTCCCCGTGGCTGGCGAAGTGTGTCCTTCCGGCAACCGTGCGTGCCTAATGAAGACGCAGTTCATATGATGTAGCATTGGCGCTGGCTTACCCCAAGAATATTTGATAGCCCCCCAAAATGTTTTTGCGGGACACGCAAGGAATGATGC
>JAAEPA010000596.1 GCA_024222475.1 Gammaproteobacteria bacterium
CCCAGAGTCCCATCTGGCGCAGGCTGGTCGAGCCTCCCAAGCCAACCACCACACCGTCGGGAACGTCAGCCAGCACCCAGGCCAGTGCCTCCGAAGCGCTTTCGACGTAAGCGGTTTCGATTCCGTGCCGGGCGAACGCCGCCGCGGTTCGCGCGATCCTCTGCTCCATCATCCAGCGGTAGTTGGGATCCCATTGCGGCATGTGGAGCGTTCCCCCTTCGAACGGACATCCGCAAGGGAGCCGCTTGACGGGAGCGAAGGTTCCACCTGGAACGCCATAAGGCAAGGACGCCAAGGCATATGCATGGACTTTGCCGCCGAGTCACGGCTCGGCACGACATGCTGAACAAAACGTCGTCCGGCGCCGGCGCCCCCATGCAACCAGGGTCGGGAGGAATTGGCATGTTCCGGGGATGCGATTTCCGATCTGCCCAGGCGCTCGGAACTGACTTTCGCAGATCACCAAACTCTTTTGAGTGCCAGGTTCGAGGCCACGGTTGTCAATCACACGGCGGCGCGAGAATCCGACCCCAAATCAGGCGAAACCGGCAACCCGGTGGATTGGTGTAGCTTCCGGCATCGGCAGCCGTTGTTTCCGGCAAGACCGGGATGATCAACGGGTCAAGGTTGACAGGCTGATGAGTGGATCGTCGCTCAACGGGGTGATTGTTTCCAGTTCATATAGCGTGCTCGCTGTACCGCCCATTCGTCGTTCTGTTCGCGAAGGAGCGCGCCAACGAGGCGAACGATGACGTCGTTTTGGGAAAGATATCGACAACGTTGGAACGGCACTTGATCTCGCCGTTGATAGGTTCGATCGGATTGATGCTGTGCAACTTGGCGCGGTGCTCCCTGGGGAAAGTCATACAGGCCAGCAAATCGGGCTCGGCCTCATCCATGATGGGGGCGAGCTTGAGACCCGTCGCCAAGATCCTGCGGCTGATCGCGCAGTTGCGGCAACCGCCCGATCTCCTGCCGGCATGAGATTTCGTTTGTGTTGGGTCCCAGTGAAAACTACGAGAGAGGTCCGTCCGAATGGAAGTCAAAGCGACAACACGCGGCGGGCCGCCTCGCAATCTGGCGCATTGGGGGCGCCTCTCGTGCGGCGGCCGGCGCTCGCCCTTGCCGGACAGGACGAAATGCTCCACTCTGGCCGCCGGATACCGGTCACGCGGGAAATATCAGGTTGTGTGACTTTAATTGGGAGGCCTCTTCTTGGCGCTTGATGACGACAGGGAATTTTTCAAGTGGCTTAGTGATCACGATGACCAGATGCGTACTATTTTCGACGTCGGCGCACATCCGGGTCGTTGGTCGAAGGCAATAGCTGTGTATGTCCCGGATGTGACGTCCATCTTTTCGAGCCACGACTTAAGTTTGACCCTTTACTAAAGACGACCCTTGAAAAAAAGCGCTGCTAGCTAAGAAAATCATGCCTTCGCAAAAGTGTGTGAATCGTCCAACGGAAGGAAACCGTTTTCGGCTAGAGCTAAAGATGGCGCGGCAGCTCACTGAAAATCGTCGAAGTCAATAGTGATGAATATTACCGGCGAACGGGTTGACTGACTTGGCCGCATTGCCAATTGTACCGAGTAGCGGACGGTCAAGAATGAACAAAGACGACCGGATTTTTATAGCAGGTCACCGGGGTTTGGTCGGCTCGGCGATCCGTCGCGCGCTTGTCGCCAACAATTACACCAACACCATTGTGCGTAGCCGCGGCGAGCTTGACTTAAGAGATTCTGCGGCTGTGGAGGCGTTCTTCCAGGAACAAGCTGTAGATTACGTCTTTCTTGCCGCGGCGAGAGTCGGCGGCATTCTTGCCAATGTTCGGTATGGTGGCGATTTTATCAGAGACAATCTCCTGATCCAGACGAATGTCATCGACGCCGCCTATCGTAACGGTGTGAAGAAGCTCCTCTTTCTTGGTTCGAGTTGCATTTACCCGAAGCATACGAAACAGCCGATAAGGGAGGACAGCCTGCTCACCGGTCCGCTCGAACCGACGAACCTGCCCTACGCGATTGCCAAGATCGCCGGCAAAACGATGTGCGACGCCTATCGCCAGCAATATGGTTTCAACTCGTTCACGGTGATGCCGTGCAATGTTTATGGTGTGAACGACAACTTCGATCCGGACAACAGTCATGTCGCGGCTGGGCTCATGCGCCGACTTTACGAAGGCAAAGTCGCGGCCGCTCCCGAAGTCACCGCCTGGGGTACCGGCGTCGCAAGCAGGGAGTTTATCGATGCGGACGATCTTGCGGATGCTTGCATCTTCCTGATGCAGAACTATGACGACGGAGGAATGATCAACGGGGGAACCGGGGAGGAAGTGACGATTCGCGAGTTGACCGAGTTGCTGGCCGAGGTCGTTGGTTATGGTGGAACAATCGTCTGGGATCATACCAAGCCAGACGGAACACCCCGAAAGGTCATGGATGTTTCAAAGATCCAAGCTATGGGGTGGCGACCGAAGACCCCTCTTCGTGAGGGTCTGGAAAAGATGTTCGCTCACTGGCTGACGCCGCAAGGCCAAACCGTGCTCCGCACGTTTACCGACGGATAGCGGCGTCTGAATCCGTCCTTCTTCTTCCGGTTGTGAACAATAGGGCGGATCTCCTCCACTATTGCGGCAATCAGCGACGGTAGTGTCCACCATCGATGGTCGACATCATCGCCCACAATCAACGCTATCAAACACCGCAGACGGGCCCCAAAGGTCAGTCAGACCGCTTACGATTGACTTCTCGAGACACTTCAACCTTTGGGGCGTTGTCCAGACCATAACCAAAGAAAGAAATTTCTTTAGAAAACTTATCCCTTACCATTTGTTCAGAGTCACCATCATAATATAGACTAAAATTCTCCCTACGAGAGCGAAAGCTACTCTTTAGTTTCGATATCCGAGATAAATCACAGTCCATTTTCAATGTTTTGCATATACGCACTATATCATCCTCTAGTTTTTCATATCTGATAAAATCATCAACGCAGGGGACGCCATCTATTTCATAGATATGCCTATCAATCGGCCATCTGAATTCAGACTTTCCAATGTCCTCTTTGAATCTACTTCGTATTATCGCAAATGGGAGCGATGCCAGGTTCTTCCTGGTGCTCAAATCAAGTTTAAACCACCAAAAAGAAACTACCCTATCAAATGGATTTCGTACAACACAAAATTTATAATACTTGTTCCAAATATTTTGCCCAACTAGCCGCCTTACTTCGCTTCCTGGCATGTGATTCTTCCAAATCGTTTTTTTACCTAGTTTCTTGGGTCCGAGGCGCGCCCCAACAATCCCGTACTCACTAATAATTTCATCGGTGCTCACTTCAATTTGACATTCAATATCGGGCGGGACACAGTACTTCTGGAAAAATAATTCGACCGATGTACTGGCAGTTTTCATAGTCTTTAGATAAATTAGTTTGTGAGCATGACTGATTAGCAATAAATTCTCCCACAAGCCTGTGGCGACCCCACCGCGCCGCTGATCTACCACGCGCCCTCCCGCAGGCGTGTTATGCCTGTTTGAGGTCGGTTCGGAGCCGTTGTTTGACGCAGCGATGAAAGAGGGCACACCAGAATCGTTTGCGGAGAGAGTATCGAAAAATGTATCGGCTACAACGCTCGCCAGACGGTCCAAACGAAGCCGTCGTCCCATCGCAGGACCGCCCACCAAAACCCCAATCACAGTTTCTACGCCGCACCGGAGGTTACAGTTCGGCGCTACACAAAAAAGTAGCGAAGTTCGCGCCGCCCGTTACGTTGCCTCGATTGTCTCTGCGTCGAGCCTGGCTTTGAGGCCCTCCCTCTCAGTCCTCAGCGCCGCGAGTTCTGACCTCAGCGCTTTGGCCTGGCTCATATGAACTTCAAGCTCCTGCCGTTTCGTGCTGATCTTGTGATTCAATGCGATGAGTCTATCCTTGATTTCCATACTCACACTACCGAATGATTAACTTGATCGGGCCATCATATCCGATTTAGCAGCAGCCTGCCGCATCGAATCTGCGACCAACGCGGTTTCCTCCCCGAACTCGTGGACAAGGTTGTGGATCGGCGTGGAATAAGGAACCCCAGTCTTGGGGTGATCGGCGTCCAAACGCCCCCCCCTGATACGTGGGTCCATTGTGCTTTCGATGGGAATCGGGAGCCAGCACGCGGGGCGCAGCCTTAGTGGTTGAGCAGCGACACCGGAGATTTGTTGTAGGTCACCACGCCTTCGGCGTCCTCGCCGATGACGGCGGTCTTCATGCGGTCGTAGAGAACCTCCTCCGGCGCTCCGCCCATGGCACCGAAGGCGGTGATGTGACAGCGCAGAACCGTCTGCAGGTCCTGGCCGGCGCAGAACC
>JAAEPA010000597.1 GCA_024222475.1 Gammaproteobacteria bacterium
CTTGCTGTTGTCATGGGTCTTGATGAACAGCGAGTTACCATCCAGCTCCCATTCCCGCACCACGGTCCAGGCATACTTCTTCGACGTATCGGTGCTGATTATGGAAACCAGTCCCTCACCGAGATGCACCGTTGCCCACACACGCCCGAACTCCGGATCCACCCAGTTGGCGCCCCGACCAGGATGCGGTTTGGTTCCCACCTTGATGTTTTTAACCAGCTTGCGGTCCACGGTGTCGATAACTGAAATCGTGTCACGCATATTGGCCGCAACCAGGAAATACCGCTTGGTAGAATCCCAACCGCCGTCGTGCAGCGCCCGCTCGGCGTCAATCATCGTCTCGGTAATGGTGCCCTGATCCAGCTTGCTGTAATCCACGAGCAGAACCGTGCCCATCTCCTTGAGGTTGAGGATCCACTCCGGCGTGTGGTGCGAAGCGACAATGGCGGCAACCCGTGACTCAAGACGATACTCGTTGGTATCGTGCGTATAGCCCGTAGTACCCACAATCTTGATGGGCTCAAGTGTATCGCCCTTCAGGATCACATAGTGGGAAGGCCAGTAGTCGCCAACAACCGCATACTTGTCTTCAAAGCCCTTGTATTTGCTGGTGTCTATGGATCTGGCATCAATGCCGGTTCTGACCTCGGCCACGACGTTGGGGGGAGTGGCCCACATGTCCATCATGCTGGCCCTGCCGTCACGACCGATGGCATATAGGTACCTGCCGGATGCCGATGTCCTGAGGATATGGGTAGCATAGCCCGAAGGAATGACATTAAGAGTCTTCTTGGTGTCACCATCTATGATAGCAATCTTGCCTGCATCCCTCAGGACGACGCCGAAGTAGTTTTGCCAGTTCGCCTTCGGCGGCTTGGCGGGCCTCTTGCTGACGGGTATATGAACCTTCCATGAGTCCATCATCTTCTTCATGTCCCATTCAGGTGGTATTGGAGCCTCGATCTGGACGAACTTCGCCAGCAGCTTGGTATCTGCGCGGCTGATGAACCCGTCCTTGCCCCAGGCGGGCATACCACCATCCGTGCCTTCGTACAGGATCTTTTCCAGTTTGGCGAGTGTCTTCTTGCGTGTCTTGGCAGGGGTAATATTCGGTCCCGTTGCCCCCTTTCTCAAGGCGCCGTGACAGCCGGAACACCGGTCAAAATAGATCTCTTCCGCCTTGGCCATCTCTTCACTGGACAGGGATGGCTCGGGCTGTAATTTCTTCGCCGCTCCTGATGCCACGCTCGTCATCAGAAAACTGACAGCGACAGCTGTTGATACCTTGCCTAATAGCTTGATCATTAAAAATCCCCTTTTCTAGGTGGTGTCGTCACAATTTATTACTCGAAAATATACACTTCCCGGACCCCTGGACTTACTTGAGGAAACCGGCCATTGATGCCGGACTGGAACCTGTAGTAACCGCCCGCAAATAAATATTATAAACAGAGCTGTTGAGCGCCGCTTTGATCTAGATCAAAGCGATACCTAGATTCTGCAAATGATCGTGTTTATAGTAAATATTCGGTGAGCCCATTCGGTTAGAAAAATAGTACGGGACACAAGAGGAAAACAGTCTATAAACTGGTCTATGGAAGGTATCACAAATACATGCCCTGTACTCGGGCCTCATCAACCGGGTGCACGCCTTGATGAAGGGCAACCGGCGACCTTTTCTCAGCAATGAGTCACGATTAC
>JAAEPA010000598.1 GCA_024222475.1 Gammaproteobacteria bacterium
CTCTCCCCTGAGTATGGGCATATTTCGTCCCCGTAGCAGAACCCGGTGGGTGGAATGATACAATCCGGTGAGCAGGGCGTTGCGCCAGGCATTCCACAATGTAGAGTTGGTTCCGCGGATGTCAGCCACGGTCAGTAGATAGAGATGTTTGAGCCGCAGGATACTGCCTATTTTACGGGCGAATTCATTGATCACTATAGGGTCACCGATATCCATGCGTTGGGCGGTGAGGGACATCAGCAGATGATTCTTGACCAGCCAGGCCACTAGCGAGACGTCAAAGCTGTTCATTCCATGCTGGTGACAAAACATCTGTGCCTCTTCGGCCCCCAAGGTTGAATGATCGCCTTTTCTTCCTTTGGCGATATCATGAAACAGCGCCGCTAGATACATGATTTCCAGCTTGGGAATCTCCCATATTAATTGGGTGCAAAAGGGAACTTCATGGGCGTGTTTTTCCACCGTGAACCGTCTGATATTGCGTAGCACTACCAGGGTGTGCTCATCGACCGTATAGACATGGAACAAATCATATTGCATGCGCCCCACAATCTTGGCGAAGCTTGGCCAATAGGCCGCCAGTATACCGTAACGGTACATGCGCCGGAATTCATGGGTGATGCCCATGGGTTGTCTTAGCATCTCCATGAACAGGGCCCGGTTGTTCGGGTCTTCACGAAATGTCTCATCGATCAGATAACGATGATCGCGAATCATTCGAATAGTACAGGCGCGCACGCCTTTGAGTTCGGGGTGTTTTTGGAGGACTAAAAAGACCTCCATCAGCGCTGATGGATGTTTGCTGAAGACGGATTCTTCGGTGACTTCCAGATAGCCGTTGCGGGCCTGAAATCGTTTCCTGAACCGCCGATTGATGATCCCAAAGTGGGCGGGTTCATCGCCCAGCATGATGATCTCCTGAAAAAGCTGCAGCAGCATCTCGCTGAGTCGTTCCATTTCTCCGAGGGTGCGGTAATATTGCTGCATGAACTGCTCAACGGCCAGATTATGATCTTGATTGGAATAGCCGAATACCTTAGCCAGGGCGAGTTGATGGTCGAACAGCAAGCGATCCTCAGGTTTTTCAGCGATCAGGTGCAGGGCGAAGCGCACTCTCCAAAGATGAAACCGCCCCTCGGTCAGTTGCCGGTATTCCTTGCTCGTGAGGCATTGATGTTTGACTAAACCACGAAGGCTTTTCGCCCGCCAATGATGTTTTGCGATCCAGGCAATCATTTGGAAATCCCGCAGTCCACCGGGTCCCTCTTTGAGATTAGGTTCGAGTCGGTAGGCGGTATCGCCAAACTTTTCATATCGCCGCTGCTGCTCCTGCAACTTGGCGGTAAAGAATTCGCGCGAAGACCATAGCTTGGGCGGTGAACAGTCTCTACGCAGCGCCCTGAAAAGTCTGGCAGAACCGGTAATCAGGCGCGATTCCAGCAGATTGGTAGCCACCGTAATATCCTGTTTGGCTATACTGGCGCATTCTGGTACCGAGCGTGTACTGTGGCCCACTGGTAAACCGATGTCCCACAAAAAGGCAATCAACATGGATAGATGATGCAGGACTTCGTCATCTGCGGTTTCAGCCAGTAAGAACATCACATCGACATCCGAATGGGGGTGTAAATCCCCACGTCCATAGCCCCCAACGGCAATCAGGGCAAGGCTGTCAAAGGTATCCAGGCCAAGGGTACGCCAAACGCCTTTCAGCAGATGGTCTATGATGCGTGCTCGACTCTTGACCAAGAACTCGACCCTCTCACCTTCGTGAAAGGCCAAGGCCAGGGCTTCATCAGCGCGCTTCAGGGTGCTGGCGAACAATCCGGTATCCGCACTCTGGTCGGTGGCTCGCTGTTCTAGGCGCGTCCAATCGACGGCCTTGTAGACACTGGTGGGCAGAGATCTCAGTTCGGCTAAATAAGGGTTGTCGTCTATATTCAAGGTCTGCTCAGTCATCGATTAAAATTCTTCATCCGGTCGGCGGGTAAGCACCTCATGCCCATGCTCGGTAACCAACACGGTATGTTCCCACTGGGCGGAGAGGCTGTGATCCTTAGTAACGACGGTCCATTGGTCCGGTAACAGTTTTACATGGCGTTTACCGGCGTTTACCATGGGTTCGATGGTGAATGTCATGCCCGGAACCAGGGCCATGCCCATCCCCGGTGTGCCGTAGTGAAGTACCTGGGGATCCTCATGAAAAATACGGCCGATGCCATGGCCGCAGTATTCCCTCACCACGGTATAGTGGTGTCGCTCGGAGAAACGCTGAATGGCGTGGCCGAGGTCTCCTAAACGGACTCCGGGCTGGACCATATCAATGCCTATCTTCATTGCTTGGTAGGTGGTATCGATCAGCCGTTTAGCCTTGACTGATGGCTTGCCCACGCAAAACATCATGCTGCTGTCACCATGAAAGCCGTCCTTGATGACGGTGATATCGATATTGAGTATATCCCCGTTTTTCAGTCTTCGATGACCTGGAATACCATGGCAAACCTGATGATTGGTGGAGGTGCAGATGGATTTTGGAAAGCCCCGGTAATTCAAGGGTGCTGGAATGGCCTTTTGGGTGTTGATGATGTAGTCGTGGCAAATATTGTCCAGTTCATTGGTAGTGACACCTGCTGTCACATGCTCACCAATCATCAGCAGCACCTCGGAGGCCAGTCTTCCGGCAATGCGCATGCTTTCGATTTCTTGAGGTGATTTTATGATAATGCTCATGGGAGGAATCCAGGCTAAGTTAGCGTGATATAGGCAAATCTGTAAATTAATATCAGGCGGCAAATTGTTGTGAGAGGGTGTTTATGGTATAAAGCGCGCGCGTTTCAAGCAAATGTAAAAAATCACACATACATCGTCACATTTGACCGGGTGCCCTAAAAACCGAGGAAATCGCGCTATGGCTACCGTAATGCAGCGGCCGGATCCAGGTTTGAGCTTAGGGGTTGTCGAATGGGGTGTATGGAGGGATACCCATCACTGACGGGTATAAAACCCAAATTCTTAGGAGATCCATTATTCATGATCAATGTAACCATGCGCCAGATGCTGGAGGCCGGTGTTCATTTTGGGCATCAGACCCGTTACTGGAATCCAAAAATGGCGCCGTATATATTCGGTGATCGTAACAAGATACATATTATCAATCTCGAAAAAACCTTGGCGATGTTCAACGAGGCCGCCAATTATCTTGGCAAACTCGCGGCTAATGGGGGTAAGGTTTTATTCGTAGGAACAAAGCGCTCTGCGCGAGAGGCGGTCTACGAACAGGCGAGCCGTTGCAACATGTCCTATGTGAATCATCGTTGGCTGGGCGGTATGTTGACTAATTTTCTTACTGTTCGTCAATCGATCAGGCGGCTCAAGGATCTGGAGTTGATGAAGGAAGATGATTCCTTTCAGCACCTGGGTAAAAAAGAGATTTTACAGCGCCGGCGTGAACTCGAAAAGCTCGAGCGCAGTATCGGCGGAATTAAGGACATGCCTGGTCTGCCCGATGCCCTGTTCATCATCGATGTCGGCTACGAGCGTATCGCGGTCAATGAAGCGGTAAAACTCGGGATACCGGTCGTGGCCGTGGTGGATACCAATAATTCCATCGATGGTGTGGATTATGTGATCCCCGGCAATGATGACGCCATCCGCGCTGTCCAGATCTATACTAGTGTGATAGCGGATGCCGTACTCGAAGGCGTTGCTCAGGCACGGGCCGGTGCTGCTGCTAAGGATGAGTTCGTGGAGATGAGTGACAGCGGGGAAGCGGTGGAACCAAGGCACAAGCCGAAGCCTAAAAGCACGGCCGCAGACAAGGAAAAATCGGTGGCGAAGCCAGCCGACGTAGAACAGCCGGCAGCTAAACAGGCGCCTGCTCAAACAGTCGATGGGTCGAAGACCTCAGGCGAAAGTGAGGGGCAGGCGAAGCCAATAGAGGCGGTGGCTATACCGTCCCAAGCCGAGGTTGTGAGCGAATCTGAGTCGGGTAAGACGGGCGACTAGGTTTTTATATCTACCTAGATCACTGTAAGTGATCGTGTTTTAAGAGTGTAAGATATTGATTCGTAAAGTGAGTTTGAGGCGGGCTGCAATCCTTGTAGTGATTGCCGAAGGAGCAAATATCGCTATACGGATCAAGAGCTTTTGCTATGCGAGCGCAATCACTTGCAGGATCTAGGGTTAATGACAAAGGTATTCTAGATCATGCAAATAACTGCTTCCATGGTAAAAGAGCTGCGTGACCGCACTGGCGCCGGAATGATGGAATGTAAGAAGGTTCTCACTAAAAGTAATGGTGATATGGACGTGGCCATTGAGTTAATGCGTAAATCAGGCTTGGCCAAGGCTGATAAAAGGGCCTCACGTATTGCGGCGGAAGGGGTCATAAGCTCCGTGGTATCTGCCGACGGGAGTCAGGCAGCCATCATCGAGGTCAATTGCGAAACGGATTTTGTATCCAAAGGCGATGACTTTCGAAATTTCGCCACTTCTGTGGTTAGCCAGGTCCTTGTTAAGAGCCTAACGAGTCTGGAGGATTTTGGGCAAACACCGCTGATCGAAGGTGAGCAGGCAAGTATCGAACAGGTACGCCAGGAACTGGTGGCTAAGATAGGAGAGAATATCAAGATACGCCGATTCGAGCGTGTGCTATCCAAAGGGGGACAGGTAGGCCATTATCTACATGGCAACCGCATCGGTGTGCTAATCGACATTGAAGGTGCAGATCAGGCCTTGGCCAAAGATATCGCCATGCATATCGCGGCTAGTCGTCCGCTTTGTGTCACCGAAAATGAGGTTCCCAAGACGTTGCTTGAAAAGGAGAAAGAGATCTTCTCCGCCCAGGCGCAGGCCAGTGGGAAACCGGCTAATATCATTGAAAAGATGGTGCAGGGCCGACTGAAGAAATACCTGGGAGAGGTGACGCTGCTGGGGCAGCCTTTTGTCAAGGATCCTAACCAAACAGTGGGTAAATTATTACTGCAGTCTGATGCGCGGGTCCAGCGTTTCGTACGATTCGAGGTTGGCGAAGGTATCGAGAAAAAAACCGAGAATTTTGCCGAAGAGGTTATGGCGCAGGTCAAAGGCGGCTAATCTAGACTGTTCATTACTTGCATATATTATTACTCGGGAATGCGAACGACACACTTTCCTAACTGGCATCGAATGATTGCTTATATTCAAAGCGTGATAACAGGTGCATAGCCTAGCTATATGACTGTTGTCACAACGTCGATTGCGAGCGATAAGGCAAGTCAGATAGGGATGTGTGTAGGTAGCATTCCCGCCTATCTGGAGTCTTACGAACGGTGGCAAATATAAAACGGTTGAAGCGCGTCCTTCTGAAACTCAGTGGTGAGGCTCTCATGGGGGAGTTGGATTATGGTATCGACCCCAAGATTCTGCAGCGTATAGCGGATGATATCATACATCTCAGGGCCATGGAGATCGAGGTCGCCATGGTGATAGGGGGAGGCAATATTTTTCGTGGAGCGGGCCTTGCCGAGGGTGGTATGGATCGGGTCACTGGCGATCATATGGGTATGTTGGCGACCGTTCTCAATGCGCTGGCCATGCAGGATGCTCTGGAGCGCAACGGCCTTTTCTGCAGAGTAATGTCGGCGATAAAGATATATCAGGTTTGTGAGGATTATATTCGGCGCCGGGCTGTCAGGCACCTTGAGAAGGGGCGGGTTGTGATCTTTGCCGCCGGGACCGGGAATCCATTTTTCACTACGGATTCGGCCGCCAGCTTGCGGGCCATTGAAATTGAAGCCGATTTGTTGCTCAAGGCGACCAAGGTCGATGGCATATACGACGATGATCCCATGATCAATCCCAATGCCAAACGTTTTAGCCGATTGAGCTTTGATGAGGCGATTTCAAAAAAACTTCGAGTGATGGATGCCACGGCGCTAGTCTTGTGCCGTGACAATAAGATCCCTTTGCGTATTTTTAATATCTTTACGCAGGGCAATCTGATCAAGATTGCGCAAGGTGAGGATATCGGCTCGCTGGTGCAGTGACTTAGGGATGCGAACGACACACTTCCCCATCTGACTTGCCTTATCGCTCACATTCGACAGCCTCCTAGGAGGCTGCTTTCTGTCGTAGGCATGCCAAAATCGTGTGTAATTATTGTTCCTACCCGTTATTTTGGTCTTTGCGGATTATTTTTCCACGCAATATAATGCGGATCGAGTGGTTATACCCGTCGCAAGGCTTTATTATCCGTGGTGCTAGGAGGCTTTCCGAGAATGAGTCAGCTTGCTACGGACAAGTTCAGCTCAGCCAGCCTTGCCCTCGCTACGGTCGCCATTCTCGGACGGCCTCCTAGTGAAAAAATTACAAAAAAGGCGAGACATCCGATGATAGATGATATAAACAAAGATGCCAGACAGCGAATGGGGAAAAGCGTGGAAGCGCTTAAGTCGGAATTGGCAAAGATTCGTACCGGCCGAGCTCATACCAGTCTATTAGATCACATTACTGTAGAATTTTATGGCAGCCAGGTTCCACTGAATCAAACAGCAAATATCAATGTAGAAGACGCGCGAACCTTGAGTATCATGCCTTGGGAAAAGGATATGGTGCGCAAGATCGAGAAGGCCATCATGAACTCTGATCTAGGGTTAAACCCAAACACTGCCGGCACCGTGATTCGTGTGCCCATGCCACCTTTGACCGAGGAGCGGCGCAAAGAGCTGGTCAGGGTGGTGCGTCATGAGGCGGAGTTGGGGCGGGTGGCGATACGTAATATTCGACGTGACGCGATCCATGATTTTAAAGATCTGTTGAAGGAAAAAGGGGTCTCGGAGGATGAAGAGAGACGTGCCGAGGACAATATGCAAAAGTTAACGGACCAACTTGTCGGCAAGGTGGATGGGCTGTTGGCCGATAAGGAAAAAGAATTGATGGAAATTTGATCTGGATGATTCATAAATTGCGCGCATCCTCGCTTGGTCCTTATTTTCACCCATCATTTCGACTCATCTACTATTGTAGAGATAAAAACAGTATTCTGGTCGATCCCCTCGTGGATAAACTAACTCTTCACAAAATCCCTTGTGGAAACTAATCTCTGCGCGATCATCGCGCAAATTCGTGAATGATACCCATGACGAATGAGTCTTCCAGGCCCATAGCACGCCGCCTTTGCCGCACCGCTGTGTTAGAACACGAAAACCATAGAATAAAGCAATGCCTTACGTGTTCCACCTCGCTCTACGGCAAGCTCGGCGTATGCTGCGTACCCAAGATCCTATTCGTTATGAGTATAACCGGGTCGGCCTGAGTAGAGATTGATCTATGGGCACCATTTCGAAACGAAGCCTCGTCGTGCCGCGGCACGTAGCGATCATTATGGATGGCAATGGTCGGTGGGCACGTGCCAAACACCTGCCGCGTACCGCGGGTCATCAACAGGGTGTCAAGGCGACCCGAAGGATAGTGGAGCATTGTGCCGGTCGGGGTGTTGAGGTCCTGACCTTGTTTGCCTTCAGTAGTGAAAATTGGAAACGTCCCCAAACTGAGGTTCAGACCTTGATGGAGCTGTTTTTGATCACCTTACGCAGCGAGGCAGAGCGACTGTTGAAAAACGGAATTAGCCTGCGTTTCATTGGTGAGCGAATGGCCTTTAGCGATAAACTTCAACGTGAGATTCAGGCCGCCGAGCAGACCACCGCCAGTGCTACCGGTATGGTGTTGAATGTGGCGGCGAACTATGGGGGACGCTGGGATATTACTCAGGCGTTGCGACGGCTGGTGGGCGAGGTCGTAAAAGGATCACTCCGAGCCGAGGAAATCACTGCCGATGTCATCGCCGATCGCCTGAGTACTGCCAAGCTTATTGAACCCGATTTATTCATTCGAACCGGTGGCGAGACCAGAATCAGCAATTTTCTGCTTTGGCAGATGGCCTATACGGAGTTGTATTTTACCGATATTCTTTGGCCGAATTTTAATGAAGAAACGCTGGAGCTGGCCTTTGAATCATTTGCCAATCGACAGCGCCGATTCGGTAAGACCGGGGAGCAGGTCAACACCGAGCGTAAGCGTATGCCCGATGCTTAAACAACGCCTATTGACCAGTCTGGTGCTGGGTGTTTTGACGGTATCTGTGGTGCTATGGTTACCCAGCATGCCCCTGGCCACGCTGTTGTTGGTAGTCATGCTGATAGCCGGCTGGGAATGGGCCAGGCTGGTTGGTTTGTCGAGATCGATTGCACGTATGACGTTTGTGTTGGTGCTGGGAATAGGTACCGGGGCGCTATGGTATATATCGACTATCCAACAGCTGAGATGGGCCGTCATGGTGACCGCGGGGTTGTGGTGGTTGATGGTCCTGGTTGTTCTCGCGGTCTCTCAACCGACCAGCCCTGTTTCTCGTATCAGGCGGGGTGCGGGACGTTATGGTTTATGGATCGCTGCGGGCTTTACCCTAATCCCGGCGTGGTTGGCGTTGTTCATGCTGCACGAGATTCGGCCGGAGTTGTTATTGTTTTTGTTGTTGATCGTATGGGGTGCGGATGGCATGGCATTTTTTGCCGGCAAGGCCTTTGGCAGGACCAAGTTGGCCCCTGCCTTGAGTCCGGGCAAGACCCGCGAGGGCCTATGGGGGGCACTGGCTGCTACCCTGGTCATCGGGACGATCGGCGCGCTGTGGTGGGAACTCCCGGCGCTGGTGGCCGTCTATTTTACCGGTCTGTGTCTGGTAACCGCCTTATTCTCGGTGGTGGGTGATCTATTTGAAAGTCTATTGAAGCGCCAGGCGGGCGTCAAGGATAGCGGTAGCCTATTGCCGGGACATGGTGGCGTACTCGATCGCATAGACAGCCTTGCTGCCGCGGCTCCAATATTCGTGCTCGGGTTGTATTGGATCAACTGGCCTGAATATCTGTCCAGCTAAGGAAATAGCTTAATAGCAACTCAGCCTATGGCATATCTATACTCATGACGGATGATTACTTAGCACGCCGCCTTTGCCGTATAGCGGCGTTGGAGCACGAATGCCATAGTAAAAATTATGACTTACGTGTTCCGCCTTGCTCTTTGACGAACTCGGCGCACTCTGCATTCCTGAAAACCTATCCATCATGGATATAATCAATAGCGATTCCAGGGGGATAACCATACTGGGATCGACGGGGTCGATCGGTGTCAATACCCTGGATGTGATCAAGCGCCATTCCGAGCGGTTTCATGTGGTTGCCCTGACTGCTCATCGGGATAGTAAGCGTTTGTTTCAGCAATGTGTGGAATTCCAACCCGCTTTTGCGGTCTTGGTCGACGCAGAAAAGGCGCCAGGGCTACAGCAAAGACTAGAGGCTTCAGGGTGTGGCACGCAGTTGCTGACCGGAGTAGAAGGATTGGAGAGGGTGGCCGCGCTTGCCGAGGTCGATTATGTCATGGCGGCAATTGTAGGGGCAGCGGGTTTATTACCCACCTTGGCTGCCGTGCGGGCGGGTAAGCGAATTTTGCTTGCCAACAAGGAGGCCCTGGTGATGTCGGGGCAGTTGTTCATGAAGGAGGTTCACGATCATGGTGCGCAATTGTTACCCATTGATAGTGAACACAATGCGGTATATCAGTGTCTGCCGGTAGGGTTCGAAAGGGGCCTGTCCAAGGTTGGCGTGGAACGCATTGTGCTGACGGCTTCCGGAGGACCGTTCAGGGATACCCCTCTGGAAGCACTTAGAGAGGTTACGCCGGAGCAGGCCTGCGCGCATCCCAATTGGGTCATGGGTCGTAAGATTTCGGTAGATTCGGCAACCATGATGAATAAGGGCTTGGAAGTAATCGAGGCCTGTTGGTTATTTAATACGCAGCCCGATCAGGTGGATGTGGTGTTACATCCCCAGAGTGTGATTCACTCGCTGGCGGTCTATGCAGATGGTTCAGTACTGGCTCAGTTAGGTAACCCGGATATGCGTACCCCAATTGCCCATGCCTTGGCTTGGCCGGAACGGCTAAGCTCCGGTGTCAAGCCGCTAGACCTGATCAAGGTGGCGCGTTTGGATTTTGATGCCCCCGACCTGGACCGATTTCCGTGTTTGAGGCTGGCCCGCGAGGCGCTAGAGGCGGGAGGCACGGCCACTGCTATCTTGAATGCCGCCAATGAGGTTGCCGTAGCGTCATTTTTACAGAAAAGAATCGCATTTATGGATATTCCAATAGTGATTGACAGTACCCTGGAATCTCTCGATAGCCGACCGGCGGATTCGCTCGATGTTGTGCTGGAGGCCGATCGACTGGCCCGGCAGATAGCTCACCAAACCTTGCCTAGGCTGGCTTCATAATAACCCGGATGTTTCATAAATTACACACGCCTTCGCTTGATTCTTGTTTTCACAAGAAATTTTGCTCTGTCGGCCGTAATCGTGGATACGCCGCTCCTTCGCACAAATCCGCCGGAAGCGGATTTGAACAGCTTTGTTAGCCCGAAGGGCGCAAGGCAGAATGCCTGGAGTAAAATCCCTTGTGGAAACAATTCTCTACGCGATCATCGCGCAAATTCATGAAATATCCGGGATAAACGATGTCCATACTTTTTAATCTGCTAGCGTTTATTGTTGCTGTCGGCATCTTGGTGACCTTCAATGAGTTTGGCCATTATTGGGTGGCCAGGAAGATGGGGGTCAAGGTATTACGGTTTTCGGTAGGGTTCGGCAAGCCATTGTGGACCTACATCGCCGGTAAGGATCGCACCGAATACGTCATTGCCGCGATTCCACTGGGTGGGTATGTGAAAATGCTGGATGAACGCGAGGGTGAGGTGCAAGCCGGCGAGCTCGAACGGGCATTCAATCGGCAGCAGGTCGGTAAGCGTATCGCGATTGTCGCTGCCGGGCCGATATTTAATTTTATTTTCGCAATTCTTGCCTATTGGTTTATGTTTATGATCGGTGTCAATGGGATCAAACCGATCATTGGAGAGGTGACGCCGCGTTCCATCGCCGCCGAGGCGGCGATGGCCCCGGGAGACCATATCCTCAGTGTCAACGGTGAGCCGACACCGACCTGGGAAACGACGACCATAAGCTTGCTGAATCAGGCCTTGGAGACCGGTACGGTTACCCTTGAAGTACAACGTCAAGATGAGGCTCAGCTTCGTAAGTTGTGGCTGGATTTGAGTGATACCCGGCACTTACTCGACGAGGGAGACTTGCTTGAGAAGCTTGGTATTTCACCCTGGCGGCCCACCATTGAGCCGGTGATCGGCAAGTTGGTGGAGGGCGGCGCCGCACAGCGCGCGGACTTGCAGGTCGGAGACAGGATCATATCGGCTGACGGTGAGGCGATGTCGGTGTGGACCGATTGGGTAAATTTCATCCGGGCCAGACCGAATCAGAGTATAACGGTGTTGCTTGACCGAGAGGGCAATCCCATTACCCTTGAATTGCGCACCGAAGCTCGTCAGGAAGATGGCTTGACCTTGGGTCGGATCGGGGCCTATCCTCATATCGATAGGGATGAGATCGCCGCGATGCGCGTGTTGATCAGTTATGGGCCGATCGAAAGCCTGTTCAAGTCGGTGGAAAAAACCTGGGAAATCGGGGTGCTTACCCTGAGAGTGATGTGGCGCCTGATCACGGGCGAGGCCTCATTGAAGAACATTAGCGGCCCGGTGACCATAGCGGAGTTTGCCGGGGTGTCGGCGACTATTGGGCTGTCTGCCTTTCTGGGGGCGCTGGCCATATTCAGTATCAGCATAGGGATCCTCAATCTGTTGCCGGTGCCGATACTCGATGGTGGACATTTGCTGTATTACGTTATCGAATTGATCAAGGGCAGTCCGGTATCCGAGACGACCGAGGCGGTGGGTCAGCGATTGGGTCTTGCGATGCTGGCCGGGTTGATGGCATTAGCCTTTTACAATGATTTCTTAAGGTTGATTGACTGAGATGCCGCGCGTGTTTACTCAGGCGGTACTGGCGGCGATATTGTTGGGCCTGGCAATGAATCTCATTGCCGCAGAGTCTTTTTCGGTGACTGACATCGAATTAGAAGGCCTGCAGCGGATAGAGGCGGGTACGGTTTTTACCTATCTTCCCATCGAGGTTGGTGACGATTTCGATCCTAAACGCAGTGCCGATATCTTGCGGGAACTCTATAAAACAGGTTTTTTCAGCGATGTATCCCTGTATCGAAAGGATGATATCCTGCTTGTAAAGGTGAAAGAACGCCCGGCCATCTCGGAAATTAATTTTTCCGGCAACAAGGACATCTCCGACGATGATCTGACCAGTGCCCTGAAAGGTGTAGGGATCGCTAAGGGGCGAGTGTTCAATCGCTCTATATTGGAGCGACTGGAGAATGAGTTGCTGCAGCAATATTTTGCCCGGGGAAAGTATAATGTTCAGGTCGACACATCAGTTTCCGAGTTACCTCGCAACCGCGTGGATATCGATATTGAAATCACGGAAGGAGAGGTGGCTAAAATAAAGCAGGTCAATATTGTGGGTAATGGGGATTTCGACGATGAAGAACTCAAACAGGATTTTGATTCCGGTATTCCCCCATGGTACTTATTTCTCAGCAGTAGTGACAAGTACTCCAAGCAAAAGCTAGCCGGTGATCTGGAAAAACTTCGAACTCAATATCTGGATCGTGGTTATCTGAAATTTAATATTGATTCTACTCAAGTCTCCATTACACCAGACAAGGAAGACATCTATATCACCATTAATATCGACGAGGGCGATAAGTATTCAGTAAATGAGGTCAAATTGCTGGGAAACTTTGTGGTCCCGGAAGAGGAACTCCGGGGGTTGCTGGCCATTCACGAGGGTGAGATATTCTCGCGTCAGAAGGTGGTGAAAACCACCGATGCCATCTCGCAGCGCCTGGGTAGCGAGGGCTATGCCTTTACCAATATCAATCCGGTTCCGGAGGTTGATGAGCTCAGTCGTGAGGTCAGTTTAACCTTTTTCGTGGATCCAGGGCAGCGGGTTTACGTACGACGGATCAACTTTCTGGGTAATGATAGTACTCGGGGCGAGGTCTTTCGCCGAGAGATGCGTCAGCTCGAGGGTGGCTGGTATTCGCTAAAAAATATCAATCTTTCCCGCCGGCGCTTGGAACGTCTGCCCTTTGTGGAATCCGTGGATATCAAGACTAAGCGGGTTTCGGGTATCGATGATCTGGTCGATCTGGATATCACGATTTCCGAACGTCTCTCCGGATCCTTCTCCGTGGGTGCCGGGTTTTCCCAGTCCCAGGGGGTTCTGTTCAACCTGGGGCTTACCCAGGACAATTTTTTGGGTACCGGTAAAAAGGTGAGTATCCGGGTAGATAATAGTCGGGTGAACACCATTTACAGCTTTTCCTATACCAATCCGTTCCATACCATCGATGGGGTAAGTCGGGGATTCAGCGTCAGCTATACCGAGACCGAGGCCGGTCAGGCCAGAATTTCCGATTACAATGCCGATCAGCTCTCGGCAAATATCAATTACGGTATTCCGTTGACAGAAGTGGATACGTTGCGCGCTTCCGGCGGGCTGGAGAACACCAAGATATTTCCTACCTCTAATACGCCGGATGAAATCCTGGACTTCCTGGACGATAATGGGGATAAATATACGAATTTTTTGTTTACCGGCAGTTTTATACACGATACACGCAATCGTACGGTATTTGCGGACCGGGGAAATCTACAGAGAATAAATGGCGAGTTCTCGGTGCCCGGGAGTGATTTGAAATATTACAAGGCCGAGTACCGCAATGTGAATTTTCTGCCGATAAGCGATTGGTTGACGGCATCGTTGAATGGTCGGGTTGCCTATGGTGATTCCTATGGGGGGACTACGGAATTGCCGTTTTTTGAGAAATATTTTGCCGGAGGTTTGAGGACAGTAAGAGGCTATGATTCCAATAGTCTTGGACCCCGGGATTCTCGAAATGATCCGTTTGGTGGTGATTTCCGGGTCATTGCCAATGCAGAGCTGTTTTTCCCCGCCTTGTTTTTTGAAAATACGAAAAACGTTCGGCTAGGGGTCTTTTTCGACGCGGGTAATGTGTTTGCCGAGGTGAGTGATTTTGAGTTCTCTGAACTGAGGACCTCTGCCGGTGTCTCCATGACCTGGCTTTCCCCGGTAGGTGCGTTGACATTTAGTCTTGCTCAGGCGTTAAATGACAAGCCTGGGGATGAAACAGAGGTCTTTCAATTCAGCATAGGTACGGTCTTTTAATCATTGGAGGGAGTACGTTGAAACTAGCAATACGTCTGATTTCGGGTTTGCTTTTGATATTACTGTTGCCCGTAAATGTCTTAGCCGAGAATAAGATTGGCTTTGTCAATATGGCTGTTATTCTGGAGAAGGCTCCCCAGGCTGATGCCGCGCGTAAGGAATTGGAAAGGGATTTCGCCGCGCGTGAGGCCAATCTGACCGCGGAACGCGCTGAGATCAAGGAATTCAAGAAAAAACTGGCCAAGGACGGAGAGATCATGAGTGCGAGTAACCGCGAGGCACTGACCTACAAGATCCGCAGGCGTGAGCGTGATTTTAATCGGGCTATGGATGACCTGAAGGACGATTTTAACCTACGCTATAACGAACTGCGTGATAGCTTGCAGAATGAAATCTCTGAGGTTATTGTCGAGCTTGCGAAAAACGAGAAATATGACTTAATGGTCAGGGAAGGAGTATCCGGTGTCTTATATGCCAGCAAACGCATCGATATCACGGATAAGGTATTGGTCCGGTTGCGAAAGACGCACAAGCGGAAAAAATAACCGCGGTGGCGTATCGTCTAAAGCAACTCGCTGAGCGGGTCGGCGCGAGGCTGGAGGGGGATCCGGACCTGAGGATCAACTCTGTTTCAACATTACGAAATGCTGGACCGGGTAATATCAGTTTCCTCAGTAATCCGGCCTATAAGCCTCAGCTGAGCGATACTCGGGCCTCAGCGGTCATTCTGAGTGAGGATATGCTCGAGAATTGCCCAGTGGCGGCCCTGGTAACAGAGGATCCCTATCTGGTCTATGCAAAGACCGTAAAATTGCTGGCGCCTAGGTCTGAACCTCCACCGCCGGGTATCCATGCCAGTGCCGTTGTCGATCCAGATGCCAAAATCCATGACAGTGCCTCGGTGGGTCCCCATTGTGTCATCGAAGCCGGCGTGCAGATCGCCGAACGCACGGTTCTGGGGCCGGGTTGTATTATTGCTCGGGACAGCCGCATAGACGCAGATACGCAGTTGGTTGCTCGAGTAACCGTCTGCCACGGTACACGCATAGGTAAACGGTGTTTAGTCCATCCCGGGGCCGTTATCGGCAGCGATGGATTTGGCCTGGCCAACGATCATGGCGTTTGGCTCAAGATTGAGCAAGTGGGCCGTGTGGTCATTGGCGATGATGTGGAAATTGGGGCCAATACGACGATTGACCGTGGTGCTCTGGATAACACGGTGGTGGAAGATGGTGTTAAACTCGATAATCAAGTTCAGGTCGCGCATAACGTGCGCATCGGTCAACACACCGCTATCGCCGGTTGTGTGGGTATCGCGGGTAGTACTAAAATCGGCCGCCAGTGCTTGATCGGTGGGGCGGTGGGTCTCGCCGGGCATCTGGAAATAGTCGATAATGTAACGCTTACGGGTTATTCTAGGGTAAACAGCTCGGTTAAACGGCCGGGAAGCTATACATCGGGTACACCCTTGCAGCCTACCAAAAAATGGCAGAAAAATTCAGCGCGTTTCCGTCGTCTTGACGAGATGGCTCGCCGACTTGCGGCGTTGGAGAAAAAGATTAAAGCATGACCTAGATCACTTGCAGGATTTAGGTATGATACGGCTTACTGGGGCACTTAAGAGCTTATGAGTAATCTTAATTATACAGCAGGGGTCCGGCAATTTTCATGACCACTAATGAGCTAGATGGGCCGATTGGAATTGTTGGTCCCGAATTGGACATACAGGGGATTATGAAGCGCCTGCCACAGCGCTATCCATTTTTGATGATCGATCGGGTACTGGAATGTACGCCTGGAGAGTCATTGACGGCGCTAAAAAACGTCAGCATCAATGAACCTTATTTCCAGGGGCATTTCCCCGGCATCCCGGTAATGCCGGGGGTGCTGATCATGGAAGCATTGGCTCAAGCCACGGGTGTTTTGGCTTTTTACACGGAGAAGGAGCCTCCTAAAAATATGAAATTTTTATTTGTAGGGATAAACAAGGCACGATTCAAACGACAGGTATTACCTGGCGATCAGCTGCTCCTGCAGGTGGGTTATTTGCGCAGGAAGCGAGGTATCTGGGTGTTTTCCGCCAAGGCCCGGGTCAATGATAGTATCGTTGCCACCGCAGAGTTGATGTGCGCAGAAAAAGAGATGGTTGTTTGATCGATCCACAGGCGTCCATAGATCCAAGCGCAACGTTTGCCGAGGGTGTGAGTGTTGGACCTTTCTCGGTTATTGGTGCGGACGTCCATATCGGCCCGAACTCTTGGATAGGTCCCCACGTCGTCATCAACGGGCCTACCCGTATCGGATCCGGTAACAGAGTCTTTCAGTTCTCCTCTTTGGGGGAGATCCCCCAGGACATGAAATACCAGGGCGAGGCCAGTGAGCTGGTGATCGGGGATGGGAATACGATCCGCGAGTACTGCACCATCAACCGTGGTACCTCGCTGGATCGTGGCGTGACCACGGTCGGTAACAATAACTGGATCATGGCCTATGTGCATATCGCTCATGACTGTCAGGTGGGTGATCATATCATTCTTGCCAATGGCACCACCCTTGGCGGGCATGTGCGCATCGAGGATTATGCCATACTGGGTGGTTTTACTTTGGTGCATCAATTTTGCAGTATTGGCGCTTACGCCTTCTGCGGTGGTGGTACGGCGCTCCCCCGTGACCTTCCTCCCTACGTCATCGCCTCCGGTAACCGGGCCAAACCCCACGGTCTGAATAAGGAAGGCCTCAAACGCCACAACTTCGATCCCTTAGCCATACGTGCCTTACATAAGGCCTATATGCTGCTGATAAAATCAAAAAAGATTGACGACAAGGCACGCGCCGAAGCCGAGGTTCTGGGGCATCAATATCCCGAAGTGGCTCGGTTCATTCAGTTTATCGATGATAGCGAACGGGGGGTCTTACGGTAGGGCTAGTGGGACCTAGACCTGGTTCCGTCAATTCTGGTCTGGATTCTAGACCGGACCCCGTGAGTTACGCTGCCAAGATCGATGCGGTTCGCAAGCTCACCAGCATCCTACGCGGGCTATTCAATCATGATTTGAGCAATGAACTGGGGCTTTCGGACACCCGTTTAAAGTCGCCTGATGTTGCCGCCCGAGCCGGATCAAGTCGTGCATTAGACGTTTTGTGGAACGTGATGCTTAATTTCTACTATGGGTAGCTACCCCTTCGTTTGCGCTATGCAGAAAGAACAGAAATCTCGTACTGTTTGATCTTGGCATCTGCGGTGATGAGTATCAAATCCTCGATTTGTGCTTGAGCAACAAGAAGGCGATCAAATGGATCTCTATGTAGAATCGGCAGCGAAGAAACGGCAAGTGCGTGATGCAAAGCGATTGGCAGCGCAGTTATGCTGTTACTTTCCAGGCGTTTTGGTACATAGGATTCGGGCGCATCAGGTAGTTTAAGTTTGCCTAGTGCGTACTTGATGCTGATTTCCCATGCACTGGCAACTGACAACAGTATTGTGTTATTCCCGTCAGCAATGGCATCGTAGGCTTTGGGATGGAGCCGATCAGGCTCCGCGTTCCACCATAACCAACAATGTGTGTCGATCAGGTAGCGGTCAACCATCTTCAAACTCAGCCAGAAGATCATCGGGAAGCGGTGCGTCGAAGTCCTCGGCAATCCAGATTTTGCCCGCATCCAAGCCAGGTGTGCGCGCAGCAGCAGGTGCTTGGATGGGAACCAGTGTAGCGACTGGTTTGCCCGCGCGAGCGATAATGATTTCCTCGCCGGTCGCTGCTCGGGCGAGCAGGCGTGACAGGTGGGTTTTAGCTTCGTGGACACTGACGATACTCATACCGAGTTATCCTAGACTAAGTCCATGACTAAGTCAAAAAAACAGGCTGATCGATTGCAAATGAGAGGACAGACTCGAATGCTACCTGGTCTGCCCTGGCAACTATGGGTCCAATCAGAAATTCCAAACGGCAAGGCGCGCGTGTCTTATTTCTTTACAATCTGCTCGCCCTGGTACGGTTCCGATGGCCATTGATGCCCTGGAACTGGGTCTGGCGGACCGCGCGCCCGAGGATGGTTATGTCACCGGCACCGAACTGGGCCAGTATCTGCAGCAGATCGTCTCGGAAAGC
>JAAEPA010000599.1 GCA_024222475.1 Gammaproteobacteria bacterium
CACAGGTCTGGCGATGGCTGGCGGTCAGGGTCGAAAAGGGAGTTTTGACTCGGGCCGTCCCTGATATCTCCTTCTTGATCTACCCTGCCCTTTCTCAAGATGTGTATTTCTCTTGGCTTATCCATATCACAGGCGCTTGATAAAGCGCCGATCTACGGTAATACTATGGATGTTGTTCCCCCGTAGCCGGGTCTAAGGCTACACCCTAGTCGGCATCGCCGACGCCCATCAAGTACCCCCCAGGACCAGGCAGTGGGTACGCCAGCCTTCCGGCTGTTGGTCCGTTCATCCAATCACTCTTTATATCGCCCCTGAGGTGCAACCGCGCCTTGGGCTGTGGTGCGCCTTTGGGATTTTTTCTTTATCAATCCAGGAGGCACATCATGGGATGGCTATTCACTCAAGGCGCCGGTCGGCGCGACATCATCAACAATCTGGTTCAACCGGAAGGGAATGAAAACCGACGTTGGGAAACCATAACCCATTGCCTGCGTGGCAATGTGTTGTGGAGCATCATCAAACTCACAAAAAAGCCTGAAGAGATCATCGAGACCTTCATTGGCTGCCATTTGCTGAGTAATGATAAGGGGTATGGATGGGGTTACAAGGACATGTGTGAATCCATGGGTCCCTGCTACTACACCTGTCCTATCAAGTATCTGGAGATAGTACCAGTCGCCAACCAGGCATGGCGTGATGAAGTCATGGCCTACCACAAGCGGATGAGTCGGCATTTTGCGGTCGGCCAGAAGGTCGCCCTTGAAAGCGCCAGCATCCCTTGGGTCGTTCTAACATCGATCAAACCGCTGCTGGGTGTTTACGGTGGCATGCGCTACCGCATTCCCCGCCGGATGATCGGCGACATGCTCG
>JAAEPA010000600.1 GCA_024222475.1 Gammaproteobacteria bacterium
AAACCTTGTGTCGCACGATCAAACGATCCGCGCCGGCAACCTCGACACCGGCATCAAAGGCCTGGCGGATGGCTGTCAGATATCCGAATAATATAAACGCCACCATAATTGACAACATTGTCAGACTGGTACGCAATTTTTTTCGCTTGAGACTGCTGAAAATCAGATACAGGTATTTCATAGCGGCCCCTCAGTCTACCGGCTCAGTACTGAGTTGACCCTTGTTCAGATGCAATGTTCTTGTCGCCCGTGCCGCTGCATGAATATCATGGGTCACCATGATGATGGTTTTGCCCTGTTCCTTATTCAAAGCCTGCAACAGATCCAGGATTTCATCCCCGGATTTACGATCCAGGTCACCCGTAGGCTCATCGCAAAGCAGTAATGTCGGATCTGTTACGATCGCTCGCGCTATGCCGGTGCGCTGTTGCTCGCCGCCGGACAGTTGACGCGGATAGTGTCCAGACCGGTGAGACAAACCAACAACATCCAGCGCAATGGCTGCACGTCTTTTACGCTCTGCTTTGGACAGCTTTGTCAGTAGCAACGGTAACTCGACATTTTTCTGTGCAGACAACACCGGCATCAAGTTATAAAACTGAAACACCAGTCCAACGTGTCGTGCGCGCCACCCCGCCAACTTACGGTTGGAAAGCTTGTCAATACGATTGCCTCCAATCTCGACAGTGCCTTCGCTGGGCCGATCTAAACCGCCAATCAAATTCAGGAGTGTGGATTTACCCGAACCTGAAGGTCCCATCAATGCCAGAAATTCACCGCTGGGAATTTCAAGGTCCAGACCACCGAGCACATGAACGGTCTCGGATCCGCGCTTGAACACTTTATCAACGCCCCGGACTTTAACCAGGGTATCGACACTATTGTTATTCGTCATTCGTCATTCGTCATTCGTCATTCGTCATTCGTCATTCGATTGTTTCCTTCACCCGAGCACCGTCATTTAGACCGGACGGTGCATTGATTATCACTTTTTCACCACTGGAGATGCCTGAAATCACAAGAATCGCTTTTCCCCGCTCCCCCGCTGTGGCAATTGCACGTCTTTCAACAACATTATTAACCACGATCAGGGCGTATTGCCTCCCTCCATTATTAAGCACCGCGGTTTGTGGAACCATCACTCCAGCACGACCGACCCCCGGATTCGCCTGCTGCTGAAAAGCAACCTTTACCCCCATATCGGGAAGAATTCGCGAATCCAACTCATCAAAACCCACTCGCACCTCTACAGTGGCGCGTTGCCTGTCCGCCGTGGGGATGATGGCAATAACATGACAGGGAATCGACCAGTCCGGGTAAGCATCCAGGGTAGCAACAATTTTCTGGCCGGCCTTGACACGGTTAATGTAAGTCTCATTGACGTCAATTTCGATTTCCAACGAATCCATATCAACAATGGTACCTATGCCGGTACGGGTAAAGCCACCAGCAGAGTTGGGTGAGATCACCTCACCCGGCTGAGCGTTCTTGGCTACTACCACACCCGAAAATGGTGCGCGAATGATGGTATCTTCCCGTTGCTGGCGATATACATCGAGTTGTCTTTCAGCCACCCGCACATCTGCCTGCTTGCGCTCCAGCTGCGCCGACAATGATTCGGAACCCGCCCGTGCTCGATCCATCTCTGCCGCAGAAACCAATCCCCGGTCAAGCAGACGTTGAGTACGCCTGAAAATGGCACGAGCTTCACTCAATAACGCCTGTGTCTCTTTGCGTGAGGTCTCGGAGGCCCGCAATTGGGCTTCTGCAAGAGCGTAGCTAGCGGCCACATTCGCATCATCAAGCCGGGCAAGTATCTGGTCTTTTTCAACTTCCATGCCCTCCTCGATCAGTACCTCCATGACCTTGCCGGTAAATTTCGATGATACCGTCGCCTGTCGACGTGCAGTCACATAACCCGATGCATTCAACACTGTGCTGGCCACCTTGTTAGAGATTTCACGGGCGATCGCAGTGCTTACTTCAATCGCCGCGTCCGGCTTCAGCAACCACCATGCAGCTAGCGCAACCATCGCAATGGCAAAGATAACTAACAGAGGCCAGCGTGCCGGGCGCGATTCCTCCTCTGGTTCACGCTCTATTTTCAGTTGATCCAGCTTGCTGGCTAGCATCTATTTTGGTCCCTTGCAAATATCCAATACCCAACATATAAGCAGAATAGACACTATATTGACCCCTGTCCAGAATCAAAAATATTTTTTTCTGATGCCGGTAAGTCGCGTCAAACTGGCTATTTTTTTAGCGTTTAATACTCGGTAGAATATACTTTGAAAGCAAATCAGTGGTGTGGGGCTGCTGGTTATAGGTACCACCCTTAAATACGACAATTGCATCATATTCTTTTAGCAGGATAGTTTTTTGCCCCCTATTACCAGACGATTGGGGAATCTCAATACGAACGCAGCTGAAAAGGAAAACTCAAGACCCACTGGCGAATGGGCGCACCAGGGAACACATCGTCCACCAACAGAGCCGCGCTTTCAGCCATCCGCCGGACGCCGCAACTCGGGCAGACTAAATCGCCTGGAGCGATTTGAACTGCCGAAGGCAGGCCCGAAGGGCGGAGGGCAGGAAGCCCGGAGTAAACCGCGGCGCTTGCAACTGAAGGCGGCCAGGTGTTCGTGTTTGCAGTCCTCGCAACGTACGCGTAGAAAACCCTGTTCCAGACGACCACATTGGAGAAAGGCTTCGAACTC
>JAAEPA010000601.1 GCA_024222475.1 Gammaproteobacteria bacterium
CAATCACCGCGACGCTCAGCCCCTGCCGTTTCAAGTCATGGATCATGACGATCTCCCTCAGTCGTATCACCTGCCCGCCCCCTGCAATGTGTTCGCGGGCTCAAGTAGGTCCTGGTTGCGATTGCCGACAGCGGCGGAACTCGTCCACCCAGCATCGGCGCTTCAGCACTAAAAAATGAGGAATTTTCAATCGGCACTAACGGGGAGAATTACACCGGTACTGACAGTGGCGCGCGGTCGCCGACCAGATCCGGCCAAAGGTTCCCAAGCTTGCCGCCATCATGGATGAGGCCGAGCACGATGTGCTGGCCTACATGACCTTTCCCAGGGAGCATCGCGCGAAGTTGCACAGCATCAATCCGATCGAACGGATCAACGGCGAGATCAAGCGCCGGACCAACGTTGTTGGGATCTTTCCCAACGATGACGCCATCGTTCGCCTGGTTGGCGCGATCCTTCTCGAACAGAACGACGAATGGACCGTTCAGCGTGCCCGTTGGACTGTCAATCGGTATTCAATTGAGCCAAATTGGGCCGCCCAATTGAGGGGCGCGGCCGGGTTGGCTCACTTTTGAAATGCCTGCTATTCCGATTTGGGCTATTGAAGACGGAGCCAACTGCGGTTTCTCGCATCAGAACGCCTGCTCCTTCGTGGTGTCAAATGAGCTTGGAGTCATTGAGTCATCCGGAACAAAAGCTATGGCCGCTGTTTCTTACGCCCAGTGAAGTCCGTAGTGGTATCGGAGTATGCACATGACGGTTGCTGCTCATTCGACGTTCAATTGCTTAGGTCAAGAGGCCGGAAATGGAAAACACTAGCTCCGATAGAGATGAGCCCGCACTTATGCATCCAACGGATGCGGAGATCGCGTCAGGCAGGGGCAGTAGGTCCTACGCCCCGACGCTAACCAAGGATTTCGTAACAGAGCGACACCGCGCATATTCGAGCTTTCCGTTACGCGATAGTTCGGTAATCGATCATCCGATTTTCGGCTGGCTGCGCCGTGACGATGCGCTGCTACTGTACGAGATGGCGTTCTTCACGCCCGGAAATATTCTCGAGTTTGGAACACATCGCGGGCTGTCGTCGTCTGTGATGAGCGAAGCTTTGACGGACGCGGGCAAGGATTACATCATTCACACTCTCGAAATCAACCGCGAGTATTTGTCCGACGCCAAGCAGTCTCACTTGAAGGCCGGGCTAACCAATATCCGCTATCACACTGGTGATGCCGCGAAGAAGGTAAAACGCTTCCTGAAAAAAAATAAAAAATTCGGTTTTGTATTTGTGGACCACAGCCATAGATATGATCCGACCCGGATCGTTTGCGAAAGTCTGTCCGACCTCATGATAGACGGGGGTTTTGCTGTTTTTCACGACTACGTCGATCGGCGAAATTTCGATGAGGATGATCACGAATACAATGTAGTAAAGGCAATCCGCGATGCATTGCCATCGCATTTCATATTTCGACGAATTTCAGGATGCTGTGCTCTTTTCCAGTGTCAGGGCGACCGTTTGAACGCCAAACGAACCGCACGACCCGGGTATCCTCCGACACCGGGTGAACTGGTTTGAGGACGAGTGCGGGGCCCCGTCGCGGCGGCACTCCCGCGCTATCTCGCCCAGCGCAAGGCAAAGCGTGGCTGCTGGCGACGAAATGGCCGGCGGGAACCCTTCATCCCGAACCCGGCTTCCATTGATCAGCGGCCCGCCGAGGCTGAAGGACGCATCGCCTTCGGACACTGGGAAAGGGACCCTATGCACTTCCGCCGCCAGAGAGACGTCCTCCTGACACTCCAGGAGCGATGCTCCCGGCTCACCCTGGCCGGGTGGCCGGGCGCTTGTACAACTGAACTAGCACTAGCCCCTTTTGACCGAACAGTTTGGCATAGCAGGGAAGGCTCGGGGATATCCTCATGCACATGCCTATGTCGGACGACTATCAACGTATCGAGTTGGTCAACGGAACGGCGCGGCGCCGCTGTGCCGTCTTCATGGAGCCGGCTCCGCTCTATCCGATCATCAAGATCGAATTGATGATAATGTTTGCCCATCACAACTCCGGGCAATACCGGTGTTGCACTCGTTTTCGAATCTAGCGCAGGCTACTTGTGGCCAAGTCCAAGGCGAATTCTCTGTAGATTTTGTGTTAGACTAAACTTTTGCCCTTTGCGCTGCTTGGCCATCTTCTTCTTGCGAAGCCTGTAAAGTAATATCTGGATTTTATCGCGCTGCTTTTTGAGCTTTTTTCGCTTTTCTATACTTTTTAGCTTTAGAATCTCCAGCCGCTTTGAAATAGTTTTAAGCTGTTGCAAGGCGATATCACGTTCCACACTGACGTTCTTATGACCTTCACGAATTGTCGCCAGCTGCACTTCCATATTAGCCAACCGCACCTCTGTATTAGCCAGTCGCACTTCTGTATTAGCCAGCCTTGTCTCCGCATTATCCAGCTGTCCCTCTGTATTAGCCAGCTGTACTTTCGTATTGGCTTGGCTCCAAAACGCCGGTCCTATGCCACCGAAAAGCACCTGGATCCACTCTTTACCCTGATCGGAGGACAACCAGGCTGCCAAGCCTCCAGCCGAAGGATGCAGCGGCGAGTGCTCTCCCACGATAAGTAAGCCGAGGCCGTGTCCGTGTTTCAATTCAATATGGGGATAATTTCTACGGATTTTTTGCCAGAAACGCCAAACACCAAAGTCTCGCTTAAACTCGTTTGTATCGTGTAAAAGCACGATGCCGTGATCCGAGAGCTTGCCCATCCATGTATCGAAGTCGTGCTGCACTGACTCGCTTGTGTGAAGGCCATCAATATGGAGCAAGTCGATCGAGCCGTCCTCAAAGGCGAGCGAAGCCTCGTCAAAATCCGCCTTAATGTATCCAGCGCAATCGCTGTACAATTCCTCAAGGTACTGCCGAAACGGAAGAAAGGTGGTCTCCACGTTGGTTTTGCCGGCATGATGCTCGCCGATCCAATTGTCGATCGCAATGCACTCTGACTCAAGTCCAAGATCTTGGACGGCCTGACAGGCCGCCAAGAAGCTTCCTCCGTGGTGCACGCCCAATTCCACAATCCGCCGCGGCCTCAACAGGCTGATTAGGCCAAAAAGAAACGGAATATGCTCGCCCCACGCACTGACAACCGGCGTTCGAATTTCCCCAAATACGGCTTGAAAGGACTGGAGTAGCCGTTCCTCGGTTGCCGGGGCTGCCGGTGTGGTTGGGAGCGGTGCAAACGTCGCGCCGCTACGATCAAGAACATGATGGAGGACGTCACTGTCGATAGCGACGAGTTGCTCCTCAGGCAGCTCTCGCCCTGTGAGACTCATGATGTCCTTCCAAATTGCCCAGAGTTCCTTCGATTGCCGCCTACCGACAAATCCGAACTCCTTCGCTTCCGCGGTACCCTGAACTTGCCCATATCGTTTAGCCGTCGGTTAGAAGGAAGGTAAAAGTCGACAGCAGCGTCGGTCCTCGCTGTATCGATGCACCGGATGCTTCTCGATACTGATAGCTCCTGCATCCTACCAGGACCTTTTTGCAGCGCCCATCGAAGCGGCATAGTTTTCGTCTTCCGCAATTTCGCGGCGACGGCGATTTTTGTCAACGACAGACAGGGCTTCGCCTGGGTAACAGCGTGGAGCAAGTCCCCGGGGCGTCCGGAAAGCAAGTTCACGCACCTCAAGAATATTATGTTGTATGTTTCAATTTCTAGGAGCGCCTCCCCTCGGCCTCACTCGCGATATGATATTTCTTCTGCAAGACATCCGGATCTAAAGACGGAGCGAGTTCATCAATTCACGGATTCCGATATCCTAAACTGAAACCCTGACTAGAGCGCGGGTGGGCCCATGGAATGCAATTGGGGGTTCTTGTGCCCCGCTCGTGAGTCGGAAGGATCGACGAAGATCACGACC
>JAAEPA010000602.1 GCA_024222475.1 Gammaproteobacteria bacterium
AAAGGCTTGTTCGATCCGGTTCAAATGAGGGGCTTCTTGCTTGGGATTGAATCCCTTCACACAATATCCGTCCGTAACATCACCGCTTATGTGGTTCACCAGGTTCTTGAGTACCTTCCTCGGGGTGTTGATCGCATCGGCCAACGAGATGAAGGTTCTCCTTAATGCATGAGGCTCATACTCAAAGGCTCCACCCATACCATCGATCACCATTTTTTGGACCATTCGCATGGGGCTTATGAATTGGCCCTTGAGGTGATTCTTTGGCGATGGTGTTTGGAACACATAAGGATTGTTTGGGTCTATTCTTTCCTCGTACATTTCTTTTAAGATGCTCAAGGCATACCTGCTTATGGCCTTGTGGTGATCTTTATTGTTCTTCACGATTTTACCTGGAAGCTTGAAATAGCCGGCATCGAGGTCTACGTATTCCCATTTCATCATTCTCGCTTCCTCGTTGCGCATGCCAAGGAACAGCGATACCAAATACACCCTAATGGTCCAACGCTTGCCTCGGGCCAGTTTCGGATCATTTTTTAATTGTTCCAGCAGGTCGATGAACCGGCCTACCTGGTTAAAGGGGATCACGATTTTCCGTTCATCATATTCGAACATCCTGTCTAAGTGGATCAACTTCAAGGGATTCCCAGGGCAGAAATAACCGTGACAATCACAATAGGTCTTGGCCGTGTTCCAAATCGCTCTTAAGTTCGATAAGACCCGTTTTGCTCTGGATTTCGATACCTCAGCCGCAATCTGATGACCTTTGGCCACAACGTCAGCCATTTTGATGTCGTCAAGCGGGGTATCGGTCCATTCATTGAGGCGCGTTTTGACGCTTGAGCGGTACTGAGCGATGGTTTCTTGGCACGGTTTGACGAAATCGATGTGGATTTCAAGGGCTTTTTTTAGCGTGACCGTTTTGAGATCCCTCTTCTTAAGGTCGTAGTCGCCCCCTTTCTCTTGTGAATTCTTGGTCATGACTTGTGTAGGATCTTGGCCGTCCGCGCAAAGGATGGCCCAGCGTTTGGCCGTTTCCCTGGCATCGCCAACCGTCATGATGGGATACTGACCGATCTTGAATTTTTTCGGTGAGGTTGTGACTCCGACAACCCGCTTCTCAAGAATGAAGGTTTTGGATTGTTCCCCTACCACGATGCGGAAACCGGGAACCTCGGTGTCACTAACGATGAACCGAAAACCCTTGATGCCCGCGATGGAATCGATGGTTCTTTTGGTGATCTTCTCTTTCTTTCTTGTATCTTTCATCTTCCTTCCCCTTACTGTGAGCGCCCTATGGGCGACTTTAAGTGTGAAAATAGGGAGAAAGGCAGAGCAAAACGCCTGCCTATCATCTAAGGTTAAATGCGCTAACATGCTCATATAAAATCACTTAAAGCAATAGTGAAGGGCTGTGAGGTATCATGAGAAACCTTATACCAAGATGAACCGGATCAAGTATTGGACCGGATTGACAGGATCAAGCAAGGACAGGATAACAAGATGAACCGGATTGACAGGATCAAGACAACAGGACTCGGGAACTCGAGCCGGGGTTTGGCTCCAACACGAGCCCATCCGCGCATCACCCGACGAAGTCGGGTTGACCCAAGGGCGCCAGGCCGCGCAAAACCCTCAAATAAACAAAAAATAGAC